>CANRDG010000114.1 GCA_947629275.1 uncultured Clostridia bacterium
TCCTGACCGTCTTCGTCAACCAGCGTGTAAAGATCGGGCGTGTATTCGTTCTCGTTGTCAATTATATTGTCAGCCATGATAAATACCTCCTTAAAAACAAATAAGCTGTGTAAAGCAGCTCAACAATATTATTATAATACATTTGAATACGAAAGTCAAGACAGTAATTGTAAAAGAAATATTAAATAAAATTTTTTGAAAAAAGTTGAAAAAAACTATTGACAACTCACAAAAAGTATGTTATTATATAATCAAGGAAAAGGAAAGAGCCAAAGAGCTTCAGTACCGAGTACCATTTATAAGCGGCGATGAGGAATATCAAACCTCCATAACATACAGCATTTTTATCACGGCGCGTTTGATACATAGCATAGCTTAAATCATGAAAGAAAGGTGGGGAGTCCGATGGACAGTGAAAACATAGCTCGATACCACGCGGGCTCGGCATCGTAAGATAAGAGGAACGTCAGTTAAATGCGCTTAGGGCGGCAACGGTTCAAACGATGAAGTTATCAAAGACGATGAGCAGCACGTAAACGGCAGATCAGGCACTTAGTCTATGAAACTTTAAGGTATCGCAAATTACAATTGAATACGATAGATCCAGAGCTTATCCCGGAAAGAAGAGTGGACAATATGATTTTGAGAAAGGCGTACATTTACATTAAGAAATAAGCAGCAAGGAGTGAGTCCGATGTACTAAGCAGCTTTCCCAAAAGGTATCTTAAAAATTTATATAAAGGTGAGTCCAATGAGATAAGTATTTGTTTCGCAAGAAACGTTCAAATTAAAATTTAAACAGGGGAGTGAGTCCACCTAACAGTCTGGCTTTTGACCCGAAAGAAATTTATTTGAAAAGGTGAGTCCGATGACTTGACGTTGAAAGCGTCGCAGTAACGGCGCATAGATTTCTTAAACAAAGTATGAAAGGGTGCATTGTCATGAGGATCTCTAAAGCGGCAACGCATTTCAGTCTGAATATTATTTGAAGTTTAAGGAGTGAGTCCACCGGTTACTTTAGCTTAACAAACGGATATATAGAGAGCGGATAGCAAATATTCGCTCTTTTTGCGTGTATTTTTGCTTTTTTAGCGTGCTAACGAAAAAAAGTCTTGCCATGCGCCAAAAAATATGCTATAATATATCCATGTGCTGTTTCAGCGCTTTTTGTAAGTAATAAGTATGAGGGGGGAAAAGCGGCAAAATTTCGCCGCGTGAAAATGGGAACAAGTGAAATTTGTATCCTTATAACAATTATTCTCTACCTTTCGGGAATGGTAATGATAGGCGTCTTTTATTCAAGAAGAAATAAGGACGTCGGCGACTACTATCTTGGAGGAAGAAAACTAGGTCCGCTGGTGTCGGCAATGAGCGCCGAAGCCTCGGATATGAGCAGCTACCTGCTTATGGGCCTGCCGGGACTTGCGTATTTTACGGGTCTTGCCGAAGCAGGCTGGACTATCATAGGTCTTGCCGTCGGTACATACCTAAACTGGCTCATAGTCGCCAAAAGGCTGAGAGTCTACTCGCAAAAGACCAACTCAATAACCATACCCGACTTCTTTGCCGACCGCTTCCACGATAAAAGCGGCGTAATAATGTGTATCGCAGCGGTGATAATCATCGTGTTCTTCGTGCCGTATACCGCATCGGGTTTCTCTGCGTGCGGCAAGCTGTTCCAGACACTGTTCGGCGCAAATTACCACGTCGCAATGATAATCTCCGCAATAGTCATAATTTCGTATACCATGCTCGGCGGCTTTTCTGCTGCCAGCTTCACCGACCTTATACAGAGCATAGTTATGACGATAGCGCTCATAATCATAGTTGTCTACGGCGTAAATACCGCAGGCGGTCTTTCAAACGTTGTAGATAACGCAAAATCGGTCGGCGGCTACTTCTCGCTCACCAGTATATATGACCCGGCAACGGGCGGCTCAAATAATTACTCCTTCTTGCAGATAGCCTCAACTCTCGCGTGGGGTCTCGGCTACTTCGGTATGCCGCATATCCTGCTTAGATTTATGGCTATCAAGGACAAAAAGAAGATCAAGCTGTCAAGGCGTATCGCTTCCATATGGGTAGTGATCGCCATGTCAGTCGCTATATTTATAGGCTTTATCGGCAGTACGCTCTCTGCAAACGGCACTATCGAAAAACTCACCACCAGCGCCGACTCAGAGACCGTTATCATGAAAATAGCAACAGTCCTCAGCGATAAGGGCGTAATATTCGCGCTTGCCGCAGGTCTGATATTCGCAGGCATTTTGGCGTGTACCATGTCAACTGCCGATTCGCAGCTCCTTGCCGCTTCTTCCAGTATGTCCGAAAACATACTCAAGGGCGTTTTCAAAGTCAAGATAACCGAAAAAATGTCCATGATAACCGCCAGAATCGTCCTTGTCGCGATCGCAATACTCGGCATCATCTTCGCGTGGGATCCCAACAGTTCGGTGTTCAGAATAGTATCGTTCGCGTGGGCAGGCTTCGGCGCAACGTTCGGCCCTCTCATGCTCTGCTCTCTGTTCTGGAAGAGGACCAACAAATGGGGCGCAATATGCGGTCTGGTCACCGGCGGCGTAATGGTGTTTGTCTGGAAATTCGCAATAAGCAAGCTCGGCGGCTTATTCACAATATATGAGCTGCTCCCCGCGTTCATCATCGCACTTGTGGTAACAATAGTGGTTTCTCTCGCTACCGCCGCACCCGAGCAGGAGATAATAGACGAGTTCAACGCCGTAAAAGAAGAAATGAAAGCTGAGTAATTATTCCATACATAAAGACCGTCATAATGGCGGTCTTTTTTGTTTGTAAACTTTTTGTTAAATGCTTGACAAAGCAATATAAATGGGCTACAATTTACATAATATTGCACTTGCAAGAAAGGGGATACACAATGTCAAATGTAGTTTCTCTTAAAGATGTCTATAAAAACTATTTCAAGATAGGCGCAGCGGTAAATAACCGATGTCTTGATAACGATAAGGAGCTTATTCTGAAGCATTTCAACTCCGTTACCTGTGAGTACGAAATGAAGTTTGCAGGTCTGCGCAGATCTGACCTTGCCTTTGATTTTGCAAACGCAGATAAGATCTACAATTTCGCCATTGAAAACGGTATCGAAGTCCGCGGACACAATTTTGTATGGCATCAGAGTATATATCCCGACGTTTTCGAGAATTTAAGCAAAGAACGGCTTTTGGAGCTTTTAGAAGAGCAAATGAAAACAGCAGGGGAGAGGTACAGCAAAATTTCCAGTTGGGACGTTCTCAACGAAGCGATCTCAGACGACTGGAACGGCTGGCTTAGAGATACCGTCTGGCTGCGAAAGCTCGGCGACGACTATTTCATGACCGTGTACAAAATGGCACGCCGCCTGCTGCCCGACAAAAAACTCGTCTATAATGATTTCAACGAGTACGAAGCTCCCAAGCGCAAAAATATGATAAAGCTTGTAAACCTCCTCAAAGACGAGGGGCTTGTAGACGTGATAGGAATGCAGTGCCATATAAATATAAATACCTGCACCGCCGATGCGCTCAAACGCGCGTTTGAAGACTTTTCAAAGCTCGGGCTGCCTATACAAGTCACCGAAATAGACGTCGGTCTGCCTGAGATGAACGACCCAACGCCGCTTTCGCAAATGTCAGCCGAGCTGGTAGAAAAGCAGGCAGCGCTCTATCAGCAGCTTTTCGCAATTATGCGCGAGTACAGCGAGATCATAGAGAGCGCGACCTTGTGGGGAGTGCGTGACGACCAAAGCTGGCTCAATGACTTCCACTTCAAACGAGACTGCACCGCGCTTCTGTTCGATAAAAACGGTGATCCCACCGAGGCATTCTACCGCATAACGCAATTTTGATAAAAAATAAGACCGCAGATCTAAATCCGCGGTCTTTAATTATGTCCGATTATTTGTCTTTATTCTTTTTAAGTGCCGTGATCACTATCGCAGAACCTATCAGAACTACCGCAAGTGCAGCAGGAGCAGAATCTCCTGTTTGCGGGCTTGACGGGGTAGAGTTGGACGGCCTATTATTTGCGTCGCCGTCATTTCCTATTCCCGTGTCGCGATCGTTACCGTCTCCGCCGTTTGCAACGCCTTCATCGTGTGTCGTCGTTACAGCAGGAGTGGTAGTCTTTCCGTTGTCATCGCCGTCGTTTGCCACACCGTCATCAGGAGTGGTAGTAGTTACTTCGGGTTCAGCAACAGGAACAGTGGTAGATGTTGTGGTGTTGTCATCATCATCAGGAGAAACATTTTCAGTCGTCGTTACTTTCGGTGAAGTTTCTTCCGAAGTGGTTAATCCAGTTGGATCCGGTTTGGTAACAGGTGCGTCAGTCGATGTAGTTGTCGGTTTGCTTTCTTCTTTTGAAGTAGTTGTCTCTGTCACAGTGGGAGTCGGTTTGCTTTCTCCTTTTGAAGTAGTTGTCTCAGTTACGGTAGGAGTTGGCTTTGGCTCTGTAACAGTTGTTGTCGTGGTAGTGGTCGTTGTAGTTGTAGTTGTAGTGGTAGTGGTAGTTGTGCTTGGGAGCTTCACAGGAAGCCTGCCCATGAAGTCACATCTGTGAGACTCTGCATTGGTCTCTATAGTGTTTGCTATAATGTTTCCGTCAACATTCTGATTTGCATATATCGCCGCATACGGAGCAAGTACGCTTCCGAGAGAAGCTTTGCCAAAAGTGTATGTACCGTGGTAACAATAGTCTTTTGAAGAACTGTCGTATATGTTCCAAAGAATTATTGTTCCGTCCAAAACATTTACTTCAGCATTAGTTACCGGATTGTTTTTCTCATCAGTGCGGTAAACGAATGTTTGAGAGTTGGTTGTATATTCTTTCTCTTTCTTGCCCTCTGCTAGTTTGACACCTTTCATATCAACGTTTATGATAAGAGACTGTGTACCGGGATACTCTTTTTTGCCATCATTATTGGTGTCTTCAAAGACAACATTCTTAATTTCAAAACCATTTTGGTATTTTGCAAATTCTTCAGCGGTCATGTTAAGAACATTAGCTTTGTTTGCGGCAAGATTAACAGTAGCCTTTTGCGCATTTTCGTCACCGCTTAATGTTACATTGGAATCAAGCTTTGCAAGATTCTTTGAAAACTCAGCATACTTTTTCTGATAATCAGCAAAATCCACATACGAGTTGTCAATAAAACCAACATAACTGTCTTTCATATCAACAAGATTTGCATTTGCCTTATCCACGCCTATCTTTATCTGACCGACTACTTTACCGTTTTCGTCAACAGGTTTTGGAGACATATTGGACTCATCGATGAAATCGCCGTTTGCATCAGTAATAACATGACTTTTGGGAACAAGCAATTCGTCTACTTTAGTTGAGCCTGTGATAAACAAGGAATTAGTAGCAAGACTTATTTCACCCTGTAAATCAGGATTTGTACCAGAACCTACCATTTCACCTTTTTGGTTAGTTCCGCTTGCCTGAGTTGCCTTAATGTTAGGCGCAGCAAAGTTGCCGTTGCAGTGCGCATTAAGAGTAATTTCATCAAATGCAAACAGGTGGAATACGTTTGCAATACCGAGAGGCGGGTTGTTTGCCGACTGGTAAGCTGCGCTTTCCTCGAAAGTTCCACTCAGAACAGGCACACCATCTTTAACGCTGTCGTCATTCGCAAACGACATAACAGTCAAAGTCGTAGCAGCCAAAGCAATAGCCGTGAACGCTGCCAGAATACGTTTATTCATAAAATCATCCTTTCCAAATTAAAGTTAAAAGATTAAAATAAAACGTTCTATATTTTATTAGTATAATTATAACGTAAACAGCTCTAAAAGTCAAGCGAAATAACTTGTTCATAATTCACAAACTTTTCATGATAAATTTATTCAAATTTTAAGATTTTTTAATTTTGATAATAATTTTAACTTACTAAAG
>CANRDG010000115.1 GCA_947629275.1 uncultured Clostridia bacterium
TTTTGGAGCTGCTAACCAGATTCGAACTGGTGACCTCATCCTTACCAAGGATGTGCTCTACCACCTGAGCCATAGCAGCAACGTGTCAGCCTTATTATTATACACCGTTCGTCCCCGTTTGTCAAGCACTTTTTCAAATTTTTTAAAAAAGGTGCAGCATTACATAAACCGTACCCTTCCGCTCTCTATATCATACATTGCGCCGACGATCCTCAGCCCTTCGCTGCTTTCAAGCGACTGTATCTCCAGACTCCGCTCTATTATGCTTATACTGCGCACGACGTTGAGCTCGGCGGCTTTTACAGGATCGCGCTCGCTGCCGATAGCCTGCTTTATTTCGTCTGTTATGTACTTTATATATCCGTCGGGGTCGTGCTCTATGGCGGCTGTTACCGCTCCACAATGGGTATGCCCCATCACGACTACCAGCTCACAGCCTAGGTGGCTGGCGGCGTACTCAATACTGCCCAGCTGGTGGTCGTCGATAACGTTGCCTGCGACACGTATGACAAAAATATCGCCTATGCCTGCGGAAAACACACTTTCAGGCACAACGCGCGAATCCGAACAGGTTATCACCACGGCATACGGTTGCTGGGCGCTTACGGTCTCTTTTCTGCGCTCTGCTGAAAAATCGCCTGTTTTCAGCGATGTAACATAATCTTCGTTGCCTTTTTTCAATATTTTCAAAGCCTCATCTGCGGAAACACATACAGTTTGATGCGACATAATATTCACCTCATTTACATTATAACACAAAAATATACAAAAGTAAACAGTTTTTTGCGTACAGTTTATTGACAAACGGACAAAAATTTGGTATACTAATTATACATTATACAATGAGGCACGGCAGAAAAATTTTTTGAAAAATTTTTATTTTTGTTGTAACATTTTCAAGTTTCGGCGTGTACTTATTAGTGAAAGCATTTTTTCGCTGATATTTTTGCGCAAAAAAATTTTTGATAATTTTTTATTTTGGCTGTAACATTTTCGAATTTCGGCGTGTACTTATTAGTGAAAGCATATTTTTAGGATCGGGGACTGTTTATGAAAGACAGACTTATCTTAAAACTGAACAGCGGCAATGTAAGGGCTTTTGAGCAGATAATTGCTAAATACAGCGGTTATGTATTCGCGGTCATCAGAAACCACACGCGAGGGCTTCTTACAAAAGAGGACATAGAGGAAGTAGCGGAGGACACATTCGTAGCTTTATGGAGGGCGCGTGAGAGCGTAAATGCCGAGAGGAAGCTTATGCCTTACATAGCTGCGATAGCAAAAAACATTGCAGGCAACCACTTGCGGACGGTAAGAGCTGCGGAGGGCATAGAAGAAAGGTCGCTTATTGACAACGGATACGCAAAAATGGAGACCGTATCTGACATACTCGAGGCGGCGGACAGGCTTAACAAAAAGCAATACGAAGTATTCATAAGATATTATTTCTACAGTGAGACGCTGAATGAAGTATCGGACGGAATGAGAATAAGCGCTTCTGACGCGAGGACTTCTCTGTACAGGGCGCGTGAATCGATAAAGGGATATTTATCGGAAAGGGGTTACAGTGATGAGATCGTTTAGGTTATTCAGAAAAAGCAAAAACATAATGCCAAATTCTCCTGAAAAGCTTACGCGCGAGGACAAGAAGCGCATTACTCAGAACGTTGAAAACAGGCTGGGGCTGAATGATGCGCGCCCGAGGCTCGGCGGCGGGCCTGTTATGGCAGCTCTTACCGCAATGGCAATGCTTACGCTTATGGTGGCAGGCGGTATTTATATTGCAGGAAAAGACGACATGGTGATAGATTCTGCGGTGGATCCTGCCGGCAGTGAGATAGTTACTTCGCAGCTTGAATTTGCTTCAGACTATGTTTACTGCGATATGTACATCAGCGAGAACAATTCGTCGGTAACGATATCGCTGCCGTATGCTTACAATGGCATATCATCAGTGCCCACAATAAGCGTCAAGGGCGTTTCGGGCACAAGCGGCGTAAAGGCATACCTTATATCCAACGGCGGCTGGGGCAGCGCCTTTGTCGGCGGCTACTCTATGGGAGAGCTGCAAGTCAGGCTCGATCTGCCTTGGGAGTCGGGCACGGAGATAACCGTTGAAGGTCTGCTTGTTGACGTTGACGACATAAACGCGGCAAATGAAACTATAATCGTAAGATTTCCAAAGCCGCTGCGTTTTCACTGCGTTGATACCACAGAGGACGAAGCTATTGATATTTCCATGACAAATGAGCTATATAACGGCGGCATAAAGAGCCTTACAGAAGTTACTTCTACAGAATACAGAGAACTGCAAAGCATAACTATGCTTACCGGCGAACCGCTTGACTGCTATGAGCAGAGCGACCTTTCCACGCCGAAAAACGATCTTACCGCAGATTACGGACAGCGGCTGAGGTTTGGAAATGTTATTTCGCAGAGAGGTGACTTTGTTCTTCAAAAGTCGGCGCAGCTGAGCTATATCTACACAAACGCGCTGCTCACTTTCCGCGATGGATACGGAAATGAATACAACGTCATCGCGGCACAGCAAAACGGCTCGCCTGTGGCTATACCCGACAGCGAAGCTATGCTTATAGACATTATAGGAAGCTCGACATCGGACGAGTACAGCACGAATTACACAATGAATGCTCTGGCAGGAAACTTCTACTCGCAGGAGGTCATAGAAGATATTCAAGCCACTATGAGCGAAGAGCGTATAGGCAAGACTACACTGTCAAACGATATTTACTCTGTAGATGTTCAGTCGGTGCTGTGCGACGGAATTACGGCTAATATTCTTATGGTAATAACGCCGCTAAACGATGAGGCTAACGCTGATATACAAGACAGCGGTTTTTCGGCGCAGGCAGAGATATACTCATACGGCGGCAGCGCTATAAAGGCAGACCTGCACAAACGAATGAGCAACAGTATTCTTTACAACGACCTTTACGCAAGGGTGTTGAGCTTTTCGGTAAGCCTTGAAGAACTTGGCAGCATAAACGCTGCTTCGTTAAAAATAAAACTGCCCGGCAGCGATGAAATTACTTTGAGCATGTCTCTTGGCAGCAACGTTGATATGAGCGAATTTGTATCGGAAGACGGAAAGAGCATATATCTTTCGCGGTACGCATTTTACGCGCCTGCCGATGATCCCTATGCAGCCGCTGAAAACGGCGAGTCATTTACGCTGTATCAGTACACCGGCGTTCAGGAAAAGCACACTGCCGCAAATTTCGGTCTGGAGGTATACAAACCCTCGATCATAGAAAAAATAGAATACAACGGCGAAACTTACACTAAGAAAGGGGTTTGATACCTCTTTCTTTTTTTGTATACTTTTTACTTTACTTATTGACAAAGGCACAGGAAAAATGTATAATTATATTGTCCTTAATATACTTTAGAAGAGGGGTAATAAAATGACACAGTTGCTTGAACTTCTGGCAAAAAATTCGCGGCTTTCAAATGCCGAACTTGCCGTACTTTTAGGAAAAAGCGAGCAGGAAGTTGCAGACGAGATAGAACAGCTTGAAAAAAGCGGCGTTATAAAGGGCTACACCACGCTTATTGACAGGGCGGTGGAAAACCCGAATTTGGTAACGGCATACATCGAGCTGAAAGTTACGCCCATGGCTGAAAGCGGCTTTGACGACATAGCGAAGTTTATTGCGCAGTATGATGCTGTAAAATCGGTAACGCTGATGTCGGGGGCATATGATCTGGGTATTACAATAATAGGCGAAAACCTGCGTGTTATCTCAGACTTTGTAGCGAGGCATCTTTCGACCATTGACGGTGTTATATCAACAGCGACGCACTTTGAGCTGAAAAACTACAAAGAAAACGGCATACTTTTGTGCGACGAAGAAAACGACGAAAGAGGATTTGTATCCCCGTAAAAAATGACGAAAGAGGCTTTCCCCAATGATAGATTATGATAAGATAGTTACCGAAAAGGCGCGTTCCATAAAGCCCTCGGGCATAAGAAAGTTTTTTGATATTGCCCAGCAGATGGACGGCGTTTTGAACCTTGGCGTGGGTGAGCCCGATTTCTTCACGCCGTGGAAGATACGCCAAAAAGCGATAACTGTACTTGAAAAGATAAAGACTTCATACACGGCAAATTCGGGGCTTATGGACTTGCGGCGCTCGATAAGCGGTTATCTTGACAGAACGATAGGCGTTAAATACGAGCCGAAAGATGAGATAATCGTGACGGTCGGCGGCTCGGAGGCTATAGACCTGGCTATAAGGGCATGCATCGGCGAGGGCGACGAGGTTTTGATAGTTGAGCCTTGCTTTGTTTGCTATGCGCCTATGGTACAGCTGGCAAACGGCACGGCTGTCACAATTGAAACTAAGCTGGAAAACAACTTCAAGCTGACTGCCGAAGAACTTAAAGAAAAGATAACCCCGCGAACAAAAATGCTTATACTCCCCTACCCCAACAACCCAACGGGCGCGATAATGACTCGCGAGGACTTAGAGCCTATCGCCGAGGTTCTGAGAGATACTAATATGATCGTTGTTTCAGACGAGATATACTCTGCGCTTACATACGGCAAAGACCACTGCTCTATTGCCTCTCTTGACGGCATGAAAGAGCGCACTATACTGATAAACGGCTTTTCAAAGGGCTATGCCATGACCGGCTGGCGGCTTGGTTTTCTTGCAGGACCGCAGCCTATTTTGCAGCACATTCTGAAAATTCATCAGTACGCTATAATGTCATCGCCGACGGTGAGCCAGTATGCAGCCGTTACGGCTTTGGAAGAATGTGACGCGGACGTTCAGAAAATGGTGGACGAATACAACATAAGGCGCAGGTATTTGGTGTCGGCGTTCAACTCTATAGGACTTCCCTGCTTTGAGCCGGAGGGGGCGTTTTACGTTTTCCCGAGCATAAAGTCAACAGGGCTGACAAGCAAGGAATTCTGCGAACGGCTTGTTTACGAAAAGAGAGTTGCGGTAGTGCCGGGCGATGCTTTCGGCGAATGCGGCGAGGGCTTTATAAGGGTATCATATGCGTATTCTTTGAGGAACTTAAAGCAGGCTGTTAAGCTTATCGGCGAATTTTTAGATGACCTTAAAAAGGAACGTGAGGGCAAATGAGGGCTGTTACGCTATTTGCAAACGCGAAGATAAATTTAGCTCTTGACGTTTTAGGAAAACGTGCGGACGGCTACCACGAACTGCGCATGATAATGCAGTCAGTAAGCATACACGATGTTATAAAGCTGGAAAAGGCGGAAACGAGCGGCATAACGTTTCAGTGCAGCGGCGGCGCGCCCATAGATGAGAGCAATCTTGCTGTTAAAGCTGCGCGCCTTTTGCTGAAAGAAAACAGCATTGAGGGCGGCTTGAAGATAACTCTTGAAAAGCGTATACCCTCAATGGCAGGCATGGCAGGCGGCAGCGCAGATGGTGCGGCGGCTCTTATCGGCGTTGATATGCTTTTTGATCTGAAAACGCCGCGCAAAAAAATGCTGAAAATGGCGTGTTCGCTTGGCGCGGACGTGCCTTTTTGCGTAGTCGGCGGCGTGAAGATTTGCGAGGGCATAGGCGAGAAGATGACGGCCTTGCCGAATATGCCGAAGTGTGCAATAGTGGTTGTAAAGCCGTCTGTTTCGGTAAGTACGCCTGAGGCTTTCGCTAAGTATGACAGCATAGTCTCGCCGAAAAAAGGCGACTTTGACGGCATGATAAGCGCATTCAAAGTTGGAGATCTCGGCGGCATTGGTAGCAGGCTTTTCAACGATTTGGAATACGCCGCCGATCTGCCGCAGATAAAACAGGCAAAAGAAGACCTGATGAAATGCGGAGCGCAAGGCGCGCTTATGACGGGCAGCGGCTCGGCCGTTTACGGGATATTTGATGACGGCAAAAGCGCTGAAAAGTGCGC
>CANRDG010000116.1 GCA_947629275.1 uncultured Clostridia bacterium
TTTCATTTTAAAAACCTCCTTAAATTTTTCCTCCCAAAAGGCAGGATCCCCCTTTTGAGATGTAAAAATGCTTTCACTAATAAGTACACCTCAAAAGGGGGATATGTTACAAGGAAATTATATTTTGGCGGTATGTACAAAACGAGCTATATATTTTTGTACAAGCTGTCGAATTACTGTCTGAAACAAATAATTATTTTCACTTTACAATTTCATATAAAAGTGTTATAATAAATACAACATTATTATTAAGAAAGAGGAACGGCTATGGAAGATACATATACAAAATTTTCAAAACTGGAACTGGACAGCGACTTGACGAGACCCGTATTGATTACCGCGATAAATGAGGCTCAGGCAAGAAACGGCAAACCGTTTTTAAATATAAATATGCTTGACGGCGAAAGCGAGATACAGGCAAAAATGTTTGATATGACCGCCGCGGCTCTTAAAAACAACGGCATAAATGACGGCATGGTGGTAAAAGCATTACTGCACAAAAAACTTTTTGGCGGCGCGCCCAGCTATACGGTAGAAAAAATTGAAATAGACAACTGCGGTATGACGGTGAAAGACCTTGTAAAAATGCCGCCCGTTGATATAGACGAGATGTACGGTAAGGTGTGCGAGCTTTTGGAAAGCACCAAGACCGAGGGCGGTTGTACGCCGCTTGCCTGCCTTGCGCTGGAGATAATAGGTGAGAACGAAAAGCGCTTTAAAACTTCGTCCGCTTCGATAGTTATGCACCACAATATGCGCGGAGGGCTTTTATATCATACATACAGAATGATGCTCGCCGCCGATGCGCTCTGTGCGGTGTATACAAGCCTTGACAGAGAACTTTTGCTGTGCGGTACTGCCCTGCATGATATAGGTAAGATATGGGAGTATAAAACTTCGACTATCGGCAGCGCGGAGTATACCAAACAGGGCGTGCTTTTCGGACATTTGTATATGGGTGCAGCGCTGATAAAGGAACATTCAAAAAACAGCGATTATAATAAGGAAAAAGTAATGATGCTGGTGCATATGATACTTTCTCATCACGGCGCGGCTGAGTGGGGCGCAGTTAAAAGCCCGTCGTTTGCGGAAGCTTTTGTATTGCACTATGTAGACAATATAGACGCCAAATTGTATATGTGCGAAGACCATAATGCAGCTTTGAATGAGGGCGAATTTACCGAGCGAGTGCCTTACGGGCTGGATAACAGACTGTACAGACCGACGGATACGGAATAAAAATCGCGCGAGATAAGAAAATTTTGAAAAAAGTGCTTGACAAGTCGCTTTGAATGTGTTATAATATACCTTGCTTGTTTAAGCGGAGGCTGATTTGATGCGGCTTGTTAGCTGTAATGCTGGTGTAGCTCAGTCGGTAGAGCAGCTGATTTGTAATCAGCAGGTCGGGGGTTCAAGTCCGTCCACCAGCTCCAGCAGCACTTATGCAAGGCAGGGTCAAGGTAGATCTCTAATTTCTAACATCTTACTTCTAACTTCTCATACCTCACCTCAGTAATCAAACTTTAAATCTCCAACCAAACCTCTTGCTTCTTGCTTCTAATTATCTAACCTCTAATGGGAGAGTTCCCGAGTGGCCAAAGGGGGCAGACTGTAAATCTGTTGCTTTTCGCTTCGATGGTTCGAATCCGTCCTCTCCCACCAATGACGTAAAACGTCACCGAGAAACGACAATTTTCGTAATGGGAATTGTCGTTGCTTTTTGTGTGTTGAATTTGATAAGGTCAAGGAAGAAAAAACGGAGGAATATATATGCAAAGAGAAGACCTGAGAAATATTGCTATTATAGCGCACGTTGACCATGGAAAAACAACGCTCGTCGACCAGATGCTTAAACAGAGCGGTACTTTCAGAGAAAATCAGGCAGTAGACGAAAGAGTTATGGACTCGGGCGATATTGAAAGGGAAAGAGGCATAACCATTCTTGCCAAAAATACGTCTATAGTGTATAAGGACGTAAAGATAAATATTATTGATACCCCGGGTCACGCTGACTTTGGCGGCGAGGTAGAGAGAATACTTAAAATGGTGAACGGCGTTATTCTGCTGGTTGATGCCGCGGAAGGCCCTATGCCGCAGACAAGGTTCGTGCTGCAAAAAGCGCTTGAAATGGGTCATAAGGTAATTGTAGTTATAAATAAGATAGACAGACCCGATTCGAGACTTAATGAGGTCGGTGACGAGGTGCTGGAGCTTCTTATGGATCTTGATGCTACAGACGAACAGCTCGACAGCCCGATACTTTACTGCTCAGGCAGAGACGGCACGGCTTCGCTTTCGCCAAACAGCATGGGCAGCGATCTCGTTCCGCTTTTCGATGAGATACTGTCTTATATACCTGCGCCAGAGGCTGATAACGACGGACCTATGCAGATGCTCGTTTCTTCTATAGACTATAACGACTATGTGGGCAGGATAGCCATAGGCAGAGTGGAGCGCGGCGAAATAAAGGTAAATCAGGAAGTAACGATAGGCGACTACCACGAGAGCAAAAAGCCCTACCGCGGAAAGATAGTTACTATCTACCAAATAGAGGGACTGGAGCGTGTGCCTGTTGAAAGCGCAAAGGCAGGGGATATCATCTGTATAAGCGGCATTGACGGCATTACCATAGGCGATACGATATGCGAGTTTGGCAGCTTTGAGCCGCTGCCGTTTGTTAAGATAAGCGAACCTACAGTGGAAATGACATTTTCGGTAAACGATTCGCCGTTTGCAGGCAGAGAGGGCAAGTATGTTACATCACGCCAGCTCAGAGAGAGGCTTTTCAAAGAGCTTTTGAAAGACGTTTCGCTGAGAGTTACAGAGACCGACAGCACCGACAGTTTTAAGGTCGCAGGCAGAGGAGAGATGCACCTTTCTATACTTATTGAAAGTATGCGCCGCGAGGGCTACGAAATGGGCGTTTCAACACCGCGCGTGCTGCTCAAAGAGATAGACGGCAAACTGTGTGAGCCGATAGAGAGGCTTGTTATAGATGTTCCCGAAAACTGCGTCGGCTCGGTAATGGAAAAGCTGGGAAGCAGAAAAGCCGAAATGACACAGATGACGCCCGTCGGCAGCAGAATGAGACTGGAATTTCTGATACCGTCAAGAGGTCTGTTCGGCTACAGAAGCGAGTTTCTGACCGACACCAAGGGCGAGGGAATAATGAGTGCTGTGTTTGCAAAGTATGCGCCGTATATGGGCGATATACCGAGAAGGAAAACAGGCTCTCTTGTGGCGTTTGAAACGGGCGAGGCTATTACTTACGGTCTTTATAATGCGCAGGAGCGCGGAGAGCTTTTCATAGGCGCAGGTGTGCCGGTTTATGAGGGAATGATAGTGGGTTCGTCGCCAAAGGCTGAAGATCTCGTTGTCAACGTGTGTAAGAAAAAGCACCTTACCAACACGAGGGCAAGCGGCAGCGACGATGCTTTAAGGCTTATTCCGCCGAGAATTCTTTCGCTGGAAGACTGCCTTGAATTTCTTGCTGATGATGAGCTTCTGGAAGTAACGCCAAAGTCATTGAGAATAAGGAAACGCACGCTTTCCAACACTTTAAGAGCCAAGGAAAGAGCAAAGATGCAGTAAAAAATATTGCCGTCCTGTATGCAGGGCGGTTTTAATTTTTGGTACTTGCAATATAGGGGAAAATGATATATAATTAAGTTGTATATAAATTTTGCACGGAGGTCATTGTATGAATGCTGAGATACTGAAAATAGTTGAGAACATAGAAAAAGTAATTGTCGGCAAGAGAGATGTTATAGTGAATGTTATAGCCGCTATGCTGTGCGAGGGACACGTTCTTATCGAGGACGTGCCGGGAGTGGGCAAAACGCAGCTCGTTTCGGCTCTTGCAAAGTCGGTAAAGGGCAGCTTTAACAGAATACAGCTCACGCCCGACATAATGCCCTCCGATATAGTCGGATTTTCAATGATAAACAAAGACACAGGCGAACTTGAATACCGCAGCGGCGCGGCTATGTGTAATTTCCTGCTTGCGGACGAGATAAACAGGGCCTCGCCTAAGGCGCAGTCCAGTCTTTTGGAGGTAATGGAGGAACATCAGATAAGCCTTGACGGAAAAACTTTTCATCTGCCGCACCCGTTTATGACGCTTGCAACGCAGAACCCTGTTGAAACATACGGCACATACCACCTGCCCGAAGCGCAGATGGATCGATTTATTATAAAGATAAGCATAGGCTATCCCGAGGCGAGTGACGAGCTTGAGATACTCTCGCGTTCGGAAACGGGAACGGAGGCTGCAAAACTTGAAAGCTGCTGTACGGTCGAGGATATAGCGAGACTTCAGGAGCAGGCAAAAAATGTGCGTGTTTCCGATGAGGTGAGAGATTACATACTGCGCCTTGTAACTGCAACAAGGAACAACGAATTTTTAATGCTCGGCGCAAGCCCGAGAGGCAGCATAGCCATTCTTAAAATGTCAAAGGCAATGGCTTTTATTGACGGCAGAGATTTTGTAACGCCCGACGATATAAAGAGGGTGGCTGTAAGTGTTCTGGCGCACAGGGTGATACTCTCGCCAAAGGGCAAATCAAAGTTTGCATCGCAGGAAGATGCGATAGAGCATATAACTTCGTTCGTGCAGGTGCCGATAGGATAAATAAAAATAAAGTAAGCTAATGGCGGTGAAACAGCGGTGGCAGCAGTATCAAAGAAGAAAAACAAAGAGCAGAAAAGCGGCATAAGGGTAAACCCGAAGCACTTTTTAAGTATGCTGCTGTGCATAGGCATAATGGCGCTGTTTTGCTTTCTTATGAACGGCCGACTGGGGCTTTATTTAGCGCTGATGTTAGTGCTGGCAATGGTAATATCAGCCGTTCTTACATGGATAACAATAAAACAGGTGGAAATATCGTTCGTATCAAGAAGCGAGACGGTGAACAAGGGCGACACGGTAGACGTTGGATTTACCGTTTCAAAAAAGACTTGGCTGCCCACGCCGTTTATTGAGATAAGTTTGTCATCGCAGGGAAATTTAGAGCCGGTAACGCCCGAAAGGTTCAGGATAGCCATGGGCTTTTCAAAGAAAAAGAGAAGCTACAGCGTAAAATATCTGGCAAAATACTGTACCGCCGCGAGCGTAAAACTTAATATGCCCGAAATTATCGACTATATGGGCGTGTTTACAGCGCGTGTGGGCAGGCTTATGATCGTGGGAGACGGCGTTTGCAGGTTCGGCATCATTCCTATGATACATGAGATAAATCAGCAAAACGAGCTTTTGAGGATATGCTGTGATGCCTCTGCTTATGACGACAATGCAGAAGAAACGGACGAATCCGCGACTATAGGCAGCGGAGTTCCCGGGTACGAACACAGAGAGTACGTCCCCGGCGACCCGATAAAAAGGATAAACTGGAAGCTTTCCACAAAGCGTGATATTTACATGATACGCCTTGATGAAAAACTTGCCGCGATGAGCCAGGGGATACTCTTTGAACTTTCCGATGAGAGAAATGACAGCGATAGTTTCAGCGAAAGCTGCGATATTATAACCGAGGCGGCGCTTTCAATGGCGGCGGTAATGCTGAAACAGGGGCTAAGGTGTGATGTTTACTGCCAAAAGGGTGGCTGGCAGTGCTATGAGATAACCGACGAGAGCGGACTTACGGGGTTTCAGTCTGCGCTTGCCGACTATATGCCTGACGAAGAACTTTCTCCGCTGCCGACTGAGGAACTTGAAAGCAGGCATCACAGAGTGATAATGTATTTTACAAACAGAAAAGGCACGCTGTCGCAAAGGGTGGAGCAGCTGCGGCAGGCAGGGTGCGAAGTTTATACAGTAGGAGCAGCACAGTATGCCGACGATATG
>CANRDG010000117.1 GCA_947629275.1 uncultured Clostridia bacterium
GATTTGGGGCGAAATATAATGAAAGGAAATGATGTTATGAAAAAGTCAAGAAGAATTTTAAGTCTGGCAGTCGCGGCTTCAATGCTCACCTCCTGCAAAAGCAAGGAAAAAGAAACCTACTTTGAGGTAAACTCCGAGGGTGAAGTCGTTGACAGCGCGCTTTTGGAAAAGATCGAGCAGGAGTCGCAGCCGCTGAATACTAAGGTAGAAAATTATAACTATCACTCGGGCAAAAATCAAGTGATCGGTCATACTAATATCACGGTTGACGACAAGTTTTTGTATGTGTATGATGTCATGGGCGATCAGGGGTATGTTAAGGTAGACCTGCAAAGCGGCGAGGTAATACCGCTGTGTAATGTTGCAGGCTGTACGCATGATCCAAACGATTTTCCCGACTGTATAAATAATCGGTTCTTAGCTCACAGGTACTTTAGTGACATTACAGCAGTTGGCGATGAACTGTGGTATTGCGATGGCGACAAGCTCATTACAACAAAAGGCGGCAAAGAAGAAGTTATATATGAAAACAAGTATTGCACCGAGTATGAAGAAGCCGCCCGTAAAGAGACCCCCAATCAAAAGTATTCTATATTTTATTTCATAGTAGATGATAATTATGTGTACATTTTCGGTCTGGCATATGTTTTGCAGCTTGACAGAAACACAATGCAAGTTTTAAAAACTATTGACCTGCCGACCGAAGCCGATTTGCGTACACCGTTTGTATATAAAGGAAGTATATACTTCTGTAACGATTTGAAAGAGGTGTTCAAAACCGATATAGAAAGCGGCGAGACCAAAAAACTCGGCGATCATGTAAATTGTGTGTATGTATGGAACGATACAATTTATTATACAGATTGGAACGGCGGCGCTGTGATACTGTATAAAGCTGACCTTGATCTTCAGAATTCTGAAAAACTGCTTGATGACTGTTACATGAACTTTGTGATAAAAGAGAACAAGCTGTTTTACTCAAAAAAATCGACCGGTGAAATAATGTGCTATGATCTTGATACGGGCGAAAATAAGCTTATTTATAAAGACATGGACAGTGGCGCTACTATTATCACCGCTGACTATATAGACAGAATATTTATAGTAGGCAAATATGTAAACCCCGATGATACGACCGATAAATATGATGTAATAGCCTCTGTACGCACCGACGGCAGCGACCTATGGGTGAAAAAGTTTGAAGGCAGTATATATGATTAACGGTAGTTGTATCGCACACCGCGATATGATATACAAAAATCTTTTTTCAAGGAGGAGAATAAAATGAAAAAAGCATTGACAGCTTTAACTGCACTGGTGCTGACATTCGGCATGACAGCGTGTGCAGCAAAAGCGCCCCCGGCACAAACAGATGCTGCGGTCGCTGTTCCTGTGGAATATGTGCCCGAAAGCGTCGAAAGCACAGGAGAAAGTCCTGTTGCCAAGTCAGAGAAGTTTGGCGAGATTGGCGATATCACAGGTTTTGCCTGTGGTTACAACGTTCTGTTCCAAGCAGAAAACGGCGGAGTTATATCTGCTATCTCTGAATCTATGAAAAAGCCCCTGAACATAAACGAGGGGCTGGATCTCACGCTCTTTATCAATGCCGGCTTTGCCGACGATTGTCTGGGCAGTGAGTATGAGAGCCTCGCAGAAAATGACGGTATAAAAGCCGATGTCCGTCTTTTCTGTAACGGCAAGGTGGTCAAACATTCGCTTGACAAAAACGAGCAAGCTACAGAAAAAACCACTATAACCCTTACTTCGGACGGCGAATCTGAGATACCAATATACGTTCCGCCAACCGATATAGGCAGCGCCGACAGCGCGCTTCTTTGGGTATGCGTTGAATTTGTCCCCGATTATATCCCCGATTCCGGCAAGGGAGAAGTTCCTTTGTCAATAATGCGCCCTGCATGGGTATCATCTTCGGGCACAAACGAAGAGGCATCTGTCTATGAAGCGCAGGACAGCGACTATGTCACAGGTGATATAGTTGCATTCAACGGCTGTAGTACCAAGGATCTCTATGCTGTAGAAATGGGTAACTATGATGAAGACCTGCGCAGGCTTGAGATATTAGCCCCGTGGGATACCACCACCGTTACAGCAGATTCCGGCTTTGCCGTTACTGCGTATTTCAAAAGCGACCAAGACTACTATCTTGCAGTATTGCGTGACGGACAACCTATAAACGCATTTGACGGCAAGATGTTCATGAAGGTCAACTGCCAAGGCGGCGACCGCATGGTGAAGTATACGCTCGATACCGACGATGTTTCGGGTGATCACGCATACAGCGTTATAGCCCTGCCGGCAGATAAAGACGATGCGCTTCATAGCACCGACAGCAAAAGGTATCTCGTAAATATCGCCAAATAGCACTCCTGACTTAAATGCAGCACAAAAAAGAGAGGCATTATTGCCTCTCTCAGCTGCATTGTTCAGTATGTGCAAAAATCCGACAAAATTTTGTGCATTCCTACAAATTTCAAATTCTTTGTAACATTTCCGCCCCTCAGCGTATACTTATTTATGAAAGCATTTTTATAAGTCAATAAGTCAGAATTTGAAGCACTTCTGAATATCCTTTATCCCGCCGATGACAAAAACATTGTCACCCTCCTGCATCTGCGTATCGGGCGAGGGTATAAACACTTCACCGTTTCTTTTTAGCGTCAGAATGTTTATGTTGAATTTCTTTCGTATGTCTATCTGCGAGAGTGTCTTTCCGTACCAGTCTTTCGGTATAACAAGCTCGTAAATAGAATAGTTGCTGTCAAGCTGTATAAAATCGAGTATGCTGTCGGAAGCGTACCTTGTCGCTATGCGCAGCGCCATCTGTTTTTCGGGGTAAACAACTTCGTCAGCGCCGTTTCTCAGCAGAAACTTCATCTGTATGTCGTTCGTCGCGCGTGAGATGACTTTCTTTGCCCCAAGCTCTTTCAGAAGCGATGTAGCCTCCAGCGACGACTGAAACAAACTTCCTAAAGCCACAAAGCACAGGTCAAAGTTGTCTATCCCCAAAGACCTTAAAAACTCTTCATTTGTGCCGTCGCCGATGTTCGCTACGGTAACATACGGCAGCACCTCATTTATGCTCTCTTCGTCGGTGTCAACTGCCATTACCTCGCACCTAAGCTCTGCCATTCTTTTTGCAATAGTGCTTCCGAACTGTCCCACACCAATTATAAGTACACTTTTCATTTCAAACACCTATCCTACAGTAATATTTTCAAGGGGCAAGCGCGAATTGTTGCTTCCCGACGATGAGAACGCCGCGTAAATAAGCGTCAGTCCGCCGACCCTACCAAAGAACATAAGAACCATAAGTATTATTCGTGATGTAAGCGACAGGGAAGAGGTAATGCCAAGCGTAAGCCCTACCGTTCCTATCGCCGAACCCGTCTCAAATAAGCAGTCAAGCAGCGGCAGACCCTCAACAGTGCTTATTATCACGCCGCCCACAAAAAATAGCGACAAATACATAAACAGTATCGCACCTGCATTTCTTACCGTCACGTCCGATATCCTCCGCTTGAAGCACTCAACATCGTTTCGCCTGCTGAATACCGTTATCGCAGATAAAAACAGCACCGCGAACGTAGCAGTTTTCATACCGCCTGCCGTAGACCCCGGCGAGCCGCCTATCAGCATAAGCACCGTCATTACAGCCTTTCCTGATTCGCTCATCTGCGTAAGATCCTGCGTGTTGAAGCCTGCCGTCCTCGTCGTTACCGACTGAAACAGCGAACTCAGCACCCTGTCACCCATAGACATATCGCCGTATTCAAAAATAAAGAAATATACCGCAGGCAAAACCACCAGTATCAGAGATGTCAGCAGTACCACCTTGCTTTGTAAAGAGTATCTGTTCAGCCTGTGCTTGTGAGTTTTAATGTCGCGTATCGTTATAAATCCAATGCCGCCCACTGTTATAAGAAGCATTATCACCACGTTTATAAGTACGTTTCCGCCATATGTGCAAAGCGACGAGTATTGCTCCCTTATCCCCATAAGATCAAATCCTGCATTGCAAAATGCCGAAATAGAATGAAATACCGAGTACCATATGCCTTTCAGTATGCCAAAGTCGCCGCAAAATACAGGCGCCAGCAACACAGCCCCTACAAGCTCTGCAATGGCAGTCGCTATAAGTATGAATCCCGTAAGGCGTACTATCCCGCCCACCTGCGGCGCAGAAATAGACTCCTGCATAGTGCTTCTCTGCCAAAGACCTATCTTCTTGCCGGCAGCGCGCATGACTGCAAGGCTCACAGTTATAACACCCATTCCGCCGACCTGTATCATCATAAGTATAACGAATTGCCCGAACATCGACCAGTAAGTCGCCGTGTCGTGAACTATCAGCCCCGTAACGCAGGTAGCCGAAACCGCCGTGAACAGCGTGTCGCTGAACGAGGTGACTATCCTGTCCTTCGTGGCTATCGGCAGCATCAGCAAAAGCGAACCCGTCAGTATTATAACAAGAAAGCTGAAAATTATTATCTGAAATGAAGACCTGCTGTGGTTGCTTTTCAATTTGTTTTTGTGAAACATACCGCACTCCAAATTTGTATTTATAAATAGTATATAAACATACAGCTTTAATTATATCATAATGCGGCTAAAGTTGTTGTTGAGATTTTTAATGATTTGTTAACAATGTGTTAATACTTTACGATTTATAAATTCTTAAACTTTTATTAAACTTGCTTTCCGATTTTTCCAAAAGCATTGACATTTGTCATAATGTGTATTATAATGTATTTAACCAGTATTACGTTCGGTGCGGAACAGCTCCGCGCTTTATGTGATAAATAAAAATTTTACAGAAAGGTAAGGTAGATAGTATGGTAAAACTAACCAACATCAAAAAGGTCTATAACCCCGGCAAATCAAATGAGTTTGAGGCTCTCAAAGGCGTTTCCTGCGAGATCAAGGACGGCGAGCTTGTTGCCGTTATCGGAAAAAGCGGCGCAGGCAAGTCAACAATGCTGCATATCCTCGCTTGTATCGACAGCTATCAGGGCGGCGAGTACAGCATCGACGGCGAACTGGTAAAGAAGCTGTCCGAAAGAGAGTATGCCCGTATACGCAATGAAAAGATCGGCATGGTAATGCAGGATTTCGCGCTTGTTGAAGATTTCACCGCGCTTGAAAACGTCATGATACCTCTTTCGTTCTCTAAGAAGAAGGTAGAGAACAAAAAAGAAAAAGCTATGGCAGCTCTTAAAGCCGTAGGCGTTGAAGACCTCGCTAAAAAGCCTTGCAATAAGCTGTCCGGCGGTCAGAAACAGAGAGTAGCTATCGCAAGAGCAATAGTCAACGAGCCGAGTATGATACTTGCCGACGAACCTACCGGCGCGCTCGACAGCAAAACAGGCGCGGAGATAATGGAGCTTTTCAAGCAGCTGCATGAGCAGGGAAGAACGGTAATAATCGTAACGCACGACCCTAAGATAGCCGAGCAGTGCGAAAAAGTTATCGAGATCTCCGACGGCGAGATAATCAAAACAGCATAAACCGCAAAAATAAACCGTCCCATCAGGGGCGGTTTTTTGTATTTCAGTCCATCGCAAATCCCTCCGGCGTATCTGAGGGAGCGCCTGCAAGCTCATTGAAAAGGATAGAATATTTTGTGCAGCTGTCGTGCGTAAGCTTTACCGCCCCTGCGCGCAGGCTTATCGGAAGCTCGATGCCGTCGCAGTTTACCGTTGCGCCGTTATGCGACATGACGGACAGCGCAATGCTTTTTACTTCTTCCGGCTCAGAGCAGTCGGTCACAAGCACATATTCATCGCCGCCTATACGGAACATGAACATATCATCGCCGCAC
>CANRDG010000118.1 GCA_947629275.1 uncultured Clostridia bacterium
TGTAGGCGCTAACATTGCAGGCTTTGAAAAGGTAGTAGACGCTATGAACGCTCAGGGCATTGTTTGATAGCTTTGAGGCGACAGTAAAATAGCTGTATAAATAACGTAAAGGCAAGGACGTCTTTAACGCGTGGGTGACTGCGCATTAAAGGCGTCTTTTTTGCTATAGAAAACTATACGACCCTAGATCTTAATGTAAAGGAGTTTTTGAAATGGGAGAAAATGTAACAACAGTACCGGAGTATTTTGGCTGTCTGGTGTTTGACGACAGAGTTATGAAAGCAACTTTGTCAGCAAAGGTTTATCAGTCGCTGAAAAAGACCATTGACGAGGGCGCAAAGCTTGATATAGGCGTTGCTAACGCTGTGGCGAGCGCCATGAAAGAGTGGGCTGTGGCACACGGAGCTACGCACTACACCCACTGGTTCCAGCCGCTTACGGGCATTACGGCAGAAAAGCACGACAGCTTTATCTCGCCCTCTCCCGACGGCGGAGTTATAATGGAATTTTCGGGCAAGGAGCTTATCAAGGGTGAGCCTGACGCATCTTCGTTCCCCTCGGGCGGATTGAGAGCAACATTCGAGGCGAGAGGCTACACTGCATGGGATCCGACCTCGTATGCTTTCATAAAGGGCAAAACTCTTTGCATACCTACCGCTTTCTGCTCTTACGGCGGCGAGGCTCTTGACAAGAAAACACCGCTTTTGCGCTCCATGCAGGCTCTCAACAAGCAGGCGTTGAGGATACTGAAACTCTTCGGCAACGACAACGTAAAGTGCGTGCGCACATCTGTAGGTCCTGAGCAGGAATATTTCCTTATAACAAAAGAGATGTACGACCAGCGCCCCGACCTGAGATTTACAGGAAGAACGCTGTTTGGCACAAAGCCGCCCAAGGGTCAGGAAATGGACGACCACTACTTTGGCGTTATAAAGCCGAGAGTTGCAGAGTTTATGGAAGACCTTAACCAAGAGCTGTGGAAGCTCGGCATACTTGCTAAGACGGAACATAACGAAGTTGCTCCCGCACAGCACGAGCTTGCGCCTATCTACACGACTACAAACATCGCTACCGACCACAACCAGCTGACTATGGAGATAATGCAGAAAGTCGCCGCAAGGCACGGCTTAGTTTGCCTGCTGCATGAAAAGCCCTTTGCAGGAGTAAACGGCAGCGGCAAGCACAACAACTGGTCTATCTCTACAGACACGGGCGTAAACCTGCTCTCACCCGGCGAAACACCGTATGAGAACGCGCAGTTTTTACTGTTCCTGTGTGCTGTAATAAAGGCAGTTGACGACTATCAGGATCTTTTAAGACTTGCTGTAGCTACGGCAGGAAACGACCACCGACTTGGCGCGAACGAAGCTCCTCCGGCAGTTGTATCTATATTCCTCGGCGACGAGCTGAACGCAGTGCTTGAGGCTATAGAGAACGACACGCCTTACAAGGGCACGGAAGTTACGCAGATGAAGCTGGGTGTAAACGTTCTGCCGAAGTTCAACAGAGACACGACAGACCGCAACCGCACCTCGCCGTTCGCGTTCACGGGAAACAAGTTTGAGTTCCGTATGCTGGGTTCTTCAAACAGCATTGCCTGCGCGAACATAATGCTCAACAGCGCGGTGGCTGAATCTTTGAAGATATACGCTGACAGACTGGAGGGCGCGGAAGACTTCGAGACTGCCCTGCACGAGATGATAAAGAAGACTATCAAGGATCACAAGCACATTATATTCAACGGCAACGGCTACGACGATTCGTGGATAAAGGAAGCTACCGAAAAGAGGGGCTTGCTCAACTACCGCACGACTGCCGATTGTATGCCTCACCTGCTCGATCAGAAGAATGTTGATATGCTGACATCGCACAAGGTATTCACGCTGGCAGAGTTGAAGTCGAGAGTTGACATCATGCTTGAAAACTACTGCAAGACGGTAGTTATCGAGGCTAACACGATGATAGAAATGGCTAAAACACAGATAGCTCCTGCAATTGAGAGCTACGCGGCAGAGCTTGCCAAGACGGCGGCTGCAAAGAAGGCTGTTGACGCGTCTATCGCATGCGCGTATGAGAAGGGGCTTGTAAAGAAGCTTTCAGACCTTGCGGACAGCATTGCTGTTAAGGCAGACGAGCTTGAAAAGGCTGTTATAGCCCTGGCAGACTGCGACGGCATAATCAAGGAATCGGAGGCTATAAGAGACACGGTACTTACCAAAATGGCTGAACTGAGGCTGCCGTGCGACGAGGCAGAGAAAGTCACCTCGAAGAAATACTGGCCGTATCCTACATATGGGGATCTGCTGTTCGGGGTAAGGTAATCGGTACTTATAATGCTGCTTTCGCAGCAAGCCTGCGGAGCAGCTCAACGCCCCACAAAACTTGCCGCGCCAAAACGGGAAAGTTTTCGATCGACCCTTTTCAAAAGGGTCGCAGGGTCAAGGGGCAGAGCCCATTGTCGCCCTCCGCCGAGGGCGAAATCCCCATACGGCAGGCGCTCTGCAAGAGGTGAATTTCTAAACAGTCCGGTGGACTGTTTAGAAAGAGGAGAGGCTCTGCAAGAGAGAGCCTCTCCTTTGAGAAGATATCGCTCTTACTCCTCGTTCCATTCTGGAACGCCGTGGCGTATGTGAAAATTTATCTGGCGCGTAAGCGCAAACTTTTATAAAGCAATTGCGCACGCAAGCGTGCGCAGGCAAGAAAGCTACGGTCTTCTCAAAGGAAAATCCCTCTCTTGCAGGGATTTTCCTCTTGAAAAACAATCCGGTGGATTGTTTTTCAATTCACCTTTTTCGGAGCGCACGTTGTGTTTCGGGGACTCTGTCCCCGTACCCCTGCAAGCCTTTTGAAAAAGGCTTGACCGAAAACTTTTAGTTTTTTGACAGGGACTACAACCTTTGCGTACTATGGGGCAATGAAAAAATAAAATACAAAAGGCGTTTGAGAAAAGAGAAGTAGCGCAGCCTAGCTTTCATCAGCGAGCATGGGGCGGTGTGAGCCATGCGGAAGTACTGCGTGAATAACACTTTTCGAGCTGCGAGCCGAACAAAGCGCACCCAGCGCTTTAATTAAGCGAGCCGTTACCGCGCGTCAGTCGGCGTTCTTTCATTTATGCACACGATATTTATACGCTATGCACTTGACAAGAACGGTCAAAATGAGATAAAATATAGGTGGCACAGCGAGTACAGCACTTGCCCTATAGAATGCTGAAATATACGGAGGTAATCATTATGTGTTCTATAATGGGCTATTGCGGCAGCTGCGTCGCCTATAATTCTTTTGTTTCGGGATTTGATCAGACCAAATCCCGTGGCCCTGACGACAGCAGGATAATAAAACTTGAAAGCGGAAAGGGCATTCTTGCCTTCCACAGGCTGGCTATAATGGGTCTTACAGAGGAGGGTATGCAGCCGTTTGAGCTTGACGGCAGCTATGTTGTGTGCAACGGCGAGATATACGGCTTCAAAAAGCTGAAAAAGCAGCTTGAGGAAACGGGCAGATACACCTTTAAAAGCGACTCCGACTGCGAGATACTTCTGCCGCTTTACCGCGAATACGGCGTGGATATGTTCCCTATGCTGGACGCGGAGTTTGCCTGCATAATCTACGACAAGCCCTCTGACAGCTTTGTGGCAGCGCGCGACCCTATCGGCATACGTCCGCTTTATTACGGTCTTGACGAGGGCGGCGAGCCGATATTTGCAAGCGAGGCTAAAAACTTAGTCGGTCTTACAAAGAAGATAATGCCTTTCCCTCCCGGTCACTACTGGAAAGACGGCAAGTTCGTATGCTACATGGACATTGCCAAGGTCGATAAGGTCTGCTATGATGATCTTGAAACGGTCTGCCAAAAGATCCACGACAAGCTTGTTGCAGGTGTTGAAAAACGCCTCGTGGCAGATGCAAAAGTAGGTTTTCTGCTTTCGGGAGGACTTGACAGTTCTTTGGTATGCGCTATCGCAGCCAAAAAGAGCGACAAGCCGATAAAGACTTTTGCCATAGGCATGAGCGAGGACGCTATCGACCTGAAATATGCAAAACAGGTGGCGGACTACATAGGCAGCGACCACAAGGAGATAATCATCACAAAAGATGACGTCCTGAACGCTCTGGAAGATGTCATACACCTGCTCGGCACGTTCGATATAACCACTATCAGAGCCAGCATGGGTATGTATCTTATATGCAAGGCTATTCACGAGCAGACTGATATTCGCGTACTTTTGACGGGTGAGATCTCGGACGAGCTTTTCGGCTACAAGTACACCGACTTTGCGCCGAATGCGCAGGCTTTTCAGGAGGAATCGCAAAAGCGCGTGAGGGAGCTGCATATGTACGACGTACTGAGAGCTGACAGGTGCATTTCGGTAAACTCTCTCGAAGCGCGCGTACCGTTCGGCGATATCGATTTTGTAAAGTATGTTATGTCTGTAGATCCCGAAAAGAAGCTTAACAAATACGGCAAGGGAAAGTACCTGCTCCGCCATGCTTTTGAAAAGGGAGACTATCTGCCCGAAAGCATTTTGTGGAGAGAAAAAGCAGCTTTTTCGGACGCAGTGGGTCATTCTATGGTGGACTATCTTAAAGAGTATGCAGAAGAATTTTACAGCGATGAGCAGTTTGAAGAGAAGATAAAGCAGTATAAACACGCTGCGCCGTTTACCAAAGAATCTTTGCTGTACCGTGAGATATTTGAAAAGTACTACCCGGGTCAGGGCGAGATGATAGTTGACTTCTGGATGCCTAACAAGGCATGGGAGGGCTGCAACGTCAACGACCCCTCTGCGAGAGTGCTTTCAAACTACGGTGACAGTGGGAAATAAATATATGGAGTGAGCGCATAATGCCAAATTCGCAGGGTATTACAAACACACAGAACATTGACAATCTTGAGAAGATACTTGTCCTTGACTTCGGCGGTCAGTATAATCAGCTGATAGCAAGGCGAGTGAGGGAGCAGCACGTTTATGCGGAGATAAAGCCGTATGACAAGGTAACTTTGGAGCAGGTAAAGGAATACAAGGGCGTTATTTTCACCGGCGGCCCTAACAGTGTTTATGACGAAAGTTCGCCGCATTACGACCCTGCGATACTGAATGTCGGCGTGCCGATACTGGGTATCTGCTACGGCGACCAGCTTATAGCGTATATGGCACAGGGCGAAATTTCAAGCGCGGAAGACAGCAGCGAGTACGGCAAAACGAGCGTTCATTTTGAAAGCAACCTGCTCTTTGAGGGTGTGCCGGGCGAGAGCATTTGCTGGATGAGCCATAACGACTTTATATCCGCGCCGCCCAAAGGGTTTGTTACTATAGCACACACCGATAAATGCCCCTGCGCGGCTATGGCAGACGAGAGCAGAAAGCTTTACGGCGTGCAGTTCCACCCCGAAGTTACCCACACCGTGTACGGAAAGCAGATACTTGAAAATTTCGTGTTCAAGGTATGCCAGTGCAAGGGTGACTGGAAGATAGAAAATTTTGTCGAAAATTCGATAGAAAAGTATAAAGAATACCTCGCAGGGAAGAAAGTTCTGCTGGCTCTTTCGGGCGGAGTGGATTCCTCCGTTGCGGCTGTTATGCTGCACAAGGCTATCGGCAATGACCTTACCTGCGTGTTTGTAGACCACGGACTGCTTAGAAAGAACGAGGGCGACTTTGTCGAGCAGACGTTCAGGCGGCAGTTTGGCATGAATATGATACGCGTAAACGCCGAGGAGAGGTTTCTCAGTAAGCTCAAAGGCGTTACCGAGCCCGAGCAGAAGCGCAAGATAATCGGCGAGGAGTTTATACGCGTTTTTGAAGACGAGGCTAA
>CANRDG010000119.1 GCA_947629275.1 uncultured Clostridia bacterium
ATCAAGGCAGTATTCTGGAACGCTTCATGGAAAGAGACCTACAAGCCCAGATTCACTATCGGCATCGAGGACGACGTTACCAACCTCTCTCTGCCGACAGAGGGCAAGCTGGACAGCGCACCTAAGGGCACTACAGCCTGCAAGTTCTGGGGCCTCGGCGCAGACGGCACCGTTGGCGCAAACAAGAACTCCATTAAGATAATAGGCGACCATACCGACCTGTATGCTCAGGCTTACTTTGCATACGACTCCAAGAAGTCGGGCGGCGTTACCATTTCTCACCTGAGATTCGGTAAAACACCTATCAAGTCAACATATCTTATAAATATGGCTGACTTTGTAGCTTGCCACAACGAAAGCTACATCACCAAGTATAATATGGTAAACGATGTTAAGCCGGGCGGTACGTTCCTCCTTAACTGCCAGTGGGACGACAAGGAGCTCGATAAGCACCTTCCCGGTCAGGTAAAGAGATACATCGCTCAGAACAACATTAAGTTCTATACTATAAACGGCGTTAAGATAGGCAAGGAGATAGGCCTAGGCAACAGGATAAACACCGTTTTGCAGTCTGCATTCTTCAAGCTTGCAAACATCATTCCTATAGATGAAGCCGTTAAGTATATGAAAGATGCCGCTACCGCTTCTTATTCTAAGAAGGGCGAAGCTATCGTTAAGATGAACCACGACGCTATCGACGCCGGCTATCAGCAGATACACGAAGTTAAAGTTCCTGCTGCATGGAAGAAAGCCAAGGATACCGCTATGGGTATGCCTGCCGTTAAGAACAGCAACAAGACACTCGAAAGCTTCGTAAACAATATACTCATTCCGTGCAACGCTCAGGAGGGCGACAAGCTGCCTGTATCTACCTTTGCAGATATGGCAGACGGTACGTTCCCGCAGGGCTCTGCCGCATTTGAGAAGAGAGGCATAGCTGTTGACGTTCCCGCTTGGAACAGTGAAAACTGCATACAGTGTAACTTCTGCTCTTATGTATGTCCTCACGCCGTTATCAGACCTGTTGTTATGACAGACGCAGAACTTAAAAAAGCTCCCGAGCTTGCAAAGAAAAAGGCAGTTCCTATGACAGGTATGCCGGGATATAACTTCATGGTTACTATGTCGGCTCTCGACTGCACAGGCTGCGGTTCTTGCGTAAACGTATGCCCCGGCAAGAAAGGCAACAAGGCTCTCAACATGATGCCGCTTGAAACCCAGCTTGCTGAACAGGAAGTATTCAACTACGGTCTTACTCTCCCCGAGAAGCCGGAAGTATTTGAGAAGTTCAAGGCTACCACAGTCAAGGGTTCGCAGTTCAAGCAGCCGCTGCTCGAATTCTCGGGCGCTTGCGCAGGCTGCGGCGAAACTCCGTATGCTAAACTTGTAACTCAGCTGTTCGGCGACAGAATGTATATCGCAAACGCTACAGGCTGCTCGTCCATCTGGGGCGGTTCTGCACCGTCAACTCCTTATACCACCAACAAGGCAGGTAAAGGTCCTGCATGGGCAAACTCGCTGTTTGAAGATAACGCTGAGTACGGCTATGGTATGTTCCTCGCTCAGAATACTATCAGACAGAGAGCTATAGCTAAGATACTCGAGCTGGAGAAGACCACCAAGAAAGCCGACCTTAAAGAAGCTATCGAGGGTTACCTCTCCACAGTAAACGACGGCAAGGCTAACTCGCCTGCTACCGATAAACTCATCGCTGCTCTGAAGAAGAACAAGACCAAGGCAAGCGAGGAGATACTCAAAGATGCAGACTTCCTCAGAAAGAAGTCAATGTGGATCTTCGGCGGCGACGGCTGGGCATACGATATAGGCTATTCGGGTCTTGACCACGTGCTGGCTCAGAACGAGGACGTAAACATCTTCGTATTCGATACCGAAGTTTACTCCAACACCGGCGGACAGTCCTCCAAGTCTACTCCTACAGGCGCTATAGCACAGTTTGCTGCCGCAGGTAAGGAAGTTAAGAAGAAGGACCTCGCAGGTATGGCTATGAGCTATGGTTATGTATATGTTGCTCACATCGCTATGGGCGCAGACTACAACCAGTGTATCAAGGCTATAGAAGAGGCTGAAAGCTACAACGGTCCGTCTCTGATAATTGCTTACGCTCCTTGTATCAACCACGGTATCAAGGGCGGCATGAGCATCGCTCAGACCGAGGAGAAGAAAGCTGTTCAGGCTGGTTACTGGCATCTGTACAGATTCGATCCGCGTTTGAAAGCAGAGGGCAAGAATCCGTTCATGCTCGATTCCAAAGCTCCTACTGCCGACTATAAGGACTTCATCATGGGCGAAGTTCGTTACAACGCTCTTGCCCGTCAGAATCCCGAAAGAGCAGAGAAGCTGTTTGGCGCTGCCATTAAGAACGCTGCCGACAGATATGATTATCTCGTTCGTTACAGCAAGCTCTACGGCGACGACAACAAGTGATTGCAATACGTTTATAATTTCAATACCGTTGATGTTAATTCATCGGCGGTATTTTTTTTATTATTTGTACTTGAAAACTTTGCCGTGTATATGTTATAATAATTGTAAGGTCGCAAAGACCGAATTTAATAAATGAAAGGATATGATACTATGGGAAAATACGCAGGAACACAAACCGAAAAGAACCTCGAGGCAGCCTTTGCAGGCGAATCTCAGGCAAGAAACAAGTATACATATTTTGCTTCAAAAGCAAAGAAAGACGGCTTTGAGCAGATAGCCGCACTGTTTCTTAAAACAGCAGACAACGAAAAAGAGCACGCCAAAATGTGGTTCAAAGAGCTTGAGGGCATAGGCAGCACAGCCGAGAATTTGGCAGCAGCAGCCGACGGCGAAAACTATGAGTGGACGGATATGTACGAAGGCTTTGCCAAGACCGCCGATGAAGAGGGCTTTCCCGAGCTTGCAAAAAAGTTCAGAATGGTGGCAGCCATTGAAAAAGCCCACGAGGAAAGATACCGCGCGCTTCTTAAAAACGTCGAAACAGCAGCAGTTTTTGAAAAGAGCGAAGTCAAGGTGTGGGAGTGCCGCAACTGCGGTCATATCATCGTAGGCACAAAAGCGCCCGAGGTATGCCCCGTCTGCGCGCACCCACAAAGCTATTTTGAAATACACGCGGAAAACTATTAAATTGTAAACATATTGTGAACTGCCCTGTTGTTCTTGACAAATAGAAAAAATTTGAGTATAATATAAATATGATAGTTTAAACCTATGACGAAGTGTAAGTAACTGTCGCATACGTCTTTCAGAGAACCGACGGTCGGTGTAAGTCGGCAGGCGCGCGCAGTGAATGGGCTTCTGAGGGTGACCGAAAGCCGCAAGGCAAGTAGCAGTCAACGGGTTGCCGCCGTTATCAAGGCAGCAGAGAGGGCGCATTTGCGTCAACTTGGGTGGTACCGCAGGTATGTATTTCCTGTCCCTTGATCATTTCAAGGGACTTTTTATTTTACTAAATTTCAGAAAGGAAAGATAGTTATGTCAACAGAAAAAACGATCCCCTACAAGATCTATCTCGAAGAAAGCGAGATGCCAAAGCAGTGGTATAACGTTAGGGCTGATATGAAAAACAAGCCCTCGCCGCTGGTAAACCCAGGCACAGGCAAGCCGATGAGCGAAGACGAGCTCTCGCAGGTATTCTGCCGCGAACTTGCAAAGCAGGAGCTTGACGACACCACACCGTATATCGATATTCCGCAGGAGATACTCGACTTTTACAAGATGTACCGCCCCTCGCCGCTGGTAAGAGCGTACTGCCTTGAAAAAGCGCTCGGCACGCCTGCAAAGATATACTATAAGTTTGAGGGCAACAATACCTCGGGCAGCCATAAGCTCAACTCTGCTATAGCGCAGGCTTACTATGCTAAAAAACAGGGTCTTAAAGGCGTTACCACAGAAACAGGCGCAGGGCAGTGGGGCACAGCGCTTTCAATGGCGTGCGCGTATCTCGACCTTGACTGCGACGTCTATATGGTAAAATGTTCGTATGAGCAAAAACCTTTCAGGCGTGAAGTTATGCGTACCTACGGCGCTAAAGTAACACCGTCACCGTCAAATACAACACAGGTCGGCAGAAAGATACTCGAAGAGTTCCCCGATACTACAGGAAGCCTCGGCTGCGCTATTTCGGAAGCAGTTGAAGCCGCAGTATCGCGCGATGGCTACCGCTATGTGCTAGGCTCGGTGCTTTCTCAGGTACTGCTGCACCAGTCTGTAATAGGTCTTGAAACCATGACAGCCTGCGATAAGTACGGCATCGACCCCGATATTATCATAGGCTGCGCAGGCGGCGGTTCTAACCTCGGCGGACTTATCTCACCGTTTATGGGCAGAAAGCTGCGCGGCGAGAACGACTACGAGATAATCGCAGTCGAGCCTGCATCATGCCCGTCGCTCACAAGGGGCAAATATGCATACGACTTCTGCGATACAGGCAAGGTTTGTCCGCTCCAGAAGATGTACACCCTCGGCTGTGAGTTCATACCCTCTGCAAACCACGCAGGCGGACTTAGATACCACGGCATGAGCGGCATTGTTTCGCAGCTTTATGACGACGGACTTATCAGCGCAAGAAGCGTAGAGCAGACCGCGGTGTTCGAGGCAGCGACCAAGTTTGCGCGCACCGAGGGCATACTCCCCGCACCCGAGAGCAGCCACGCTATCAAGGTAGCCATGGACGAAGCCATAAAGTGCAAAGAAACGGGCGAGGCAAAGACAATAGTGTTTGGTCTGACAGGCACGGGATACTTTGATATGGTAGCGTATCAGAAGTACAACGACGGCGAAATGGGCGACTATATCCCGACGGACGAAGAGATCGCCGCAAGCCTCTCAAAGCTGCCGAATATCGAGATAAAGTGATTAGTATAGGATAAATGAAGCTCCTGTTTTTTATAAAGCAGGAGCTTTTTATTGCGCTTACGCGCGGCGCAGGAGCGCAGTGTCTTGTCGGCTTTAGCCTCCAAGCCACAATGAAAGAATTACTTCGCCGACTTAAGTGGGTCGGCGATTTTGTTTTTTGAAAGTCTGAAGCCTTTCAGAAAACAAAACCGTAATTCTTTTGCATGGTGCGTTTAATATCAAAAGCTGTAATTCCTGTCAAGAAAGGAAAAGTTTTCGGTCAAGCCTTTTTCAAAAGGCTTGCAGGGCGTGGGGCAGAGCCCCACAAAAACACAACGTGCGCTCCGAAAAAGGTGAATTGTGAAATAGTCCTGTTGACTATTTCACAATGAGGACAGCGGTCGCTAGCGACCGCGGGAAGAATTATTTCGCTTTTAAATTTTGGGGCAAAATAATTCTTCGGGCGTTCCCTTTGGGAACGCTAATCCCCTGCAAGAGAGGGATTTTCCTAGTTGTAGCGCAACGCTCACTTTCCGCGTTCTCTCAGAGAACGCCAAACAAAGCTCTAAATCTCCAACCACTCCCCGAAACCACCCCCAACCACGACAACTCCCCGCCCCACGCCGCTGGCAGAATATTCTTCCTGCAAACTATGCAAACAAAAATCCCCCATTCCGAAGAACAGGGGATTTTTTTGTACTGTTAAATTACTTTCTCTTTTTGCTGACCATAAGCGCTGCGCCTGCAAGTGCAATGCCTGCAAATGCTATGCCTGCCGCAGAGCCCGTAGGCTTGTTGCTGTCGTCGGTAGGCTTGGTTTCGGGTTTGGTTTCGGGCTTCTTCTCAGGAATTTTCTCAGGTTCGGGTTTTTTCTCAGGTTCGGGCTTTGCCGCCTCTGTCAATACCGTTGCAGTCTTGTCCCAAAATATGCCGTAATCAAGATATAACGCCACGCTTCCGTCCTCGTTCTTTAC
>CANRDG010000120.1 GCA_947629275.1 uncultured Clostridia bacterium
ATACTCACCATACAATTGTAGCACACTTTTTGGAAATTTGCAAGTGCAGAATATCAACATAAAAAGACAGCCGGACTTATAGCCCGACCGCCTTTATAAAACTTTAAGATTATTTGCCGCTTATTCATACAGCGGATATTTTTCGCATATCGCCGAAACGCCTGATCTTATCTCGTCAGCCTTATTATCAAAGTCCGAAGCGGTAAGGAAAATGAACTGCGCTATCTTGTCCATATCCTCCTCAACAAGTCCTCTGGTAGTCACCGCAGGTGTGCCTATCCTTACGCCGCTTGTGATGAACGGGCTTTGAGGATCGTTGGGTATGGCATTCTTGTTTACGGTTATGTATACCTCGTCAAGCTTCTTTTCAAGCTCTTTGCCCGTGATGTTGAACGGTCTGAGGTCAACAAGCATAAGGTGGTTGTCAGTGCCGCCCGAAACAAGTGCAAATCCTCTAGAAACAAGTCCCTTTGCAAGCGCCTGGGCGTTCTTTACTATCTGCTGCTGATAGGTCTTGAACTCGGGTTTCAGAGCCTCGCCGAAGCAAACTGCCTTTGCAGCTATAACGTGCATAAGCGGTCCGCCCTGCGTGCCGGGGAATATAGCCTTGTTCATCTTCTTGGCAAGCTCTTCATCATTTGTAAGGATAAGTCCGCCTCTCGGGCCTCTGAGCGTTTTATGCGTGGTGGTGGTAACAACGTCAGCATACGGCATTGGCGAGGGGTGCAGACCTGCCGCAACAAGACCTGCGATATGCGCCATATCTACCATAAAGTATGCGCCAACGCTCTTTGCTATCTTGGAAATGCGCTCAAAGTCTATTATTCTCGGATATGCAGACGCACCAGCTACTATAAGCTTCGGCTTTACCTCCTGTGCCTGCTTTTCAAAAGCATCATAATCTATAAAACCGTTGTCATTTATTCCGTAGGGAACGAAGTTAAAATACTTGCCCGACAGATTTACAGGCGAACCATGTGTAAGGTGTCCGCCATGAGCGAGCGACATACCCATAACGGTATCACCAGGCTCTATCAGAGCAAAGTAAACTGCGGTATTTGCCTGCGCGCCCGAATGCGGCTGAACGTTTGCAAAATTTGCGCCGAATATCTTGCAGGCTCTCTCGATAGCGATATTCTCAACAATATCAACACATTCGCAGCCGCCGTAGTATCTCTTGCCCGAATAACCCTCGGCATACTTGTTAGTAAGAACGCTGCCCATAGCAGCCATTACGGCAGGCGATACGATATTTTCACTTGCTATAAGTTCAAGATTTCTTCTCTGTCTTGCAAGCTCTTTTTCCATAGCCTCGCCGACGTCGCTGTCGAACTGTTTTACAAAACCTATGGTATCCATCATTTTCATTGTTCCCATTTGCAACTACTCCTTAATTTATGTAAATCAATATATTTATTATAACTTATTCCCTCGCAATATTCAAGGGCTTTTTGTTAATTTTTCAAAAACGCCGCGATATTTTAACTTTTGTTTCAAAATGCGCCCAAATTTCCGAATAAAACATCATATCTTCGGCAACAATAATTTTGTTTATATACTGAAAGGAGATACTTTTATGGACATTCAGGCAGAATTTGAAAATGTTGATATAGCAGATATAGTCTGCACAAATATAAAAAATAACGTACCGGGCATACAGCGCATATCTATAACCGACAGGGGCTTTCCCACACCGTATGGTTCAAACGTAAGAACGATAATATCTCAGGGCGTGAACGGCGTTCAGCCGTATGTAACAGAGGTAACGCAGCCGTCAGTGCCTGTAAACAGCTACTCGGGCAGCGCGCTTGTGAATATAAAGTGTGATCCGCAGTCGGCAGGGGCAGTAAAACGCAGGCTTATCTCACGCGGCGGACATTCTGTGAAAGAGCTATCATAAATTTTTGCACGACGGCATAATATGTACCAATACACATTGTTATGGAGGTACAAAATGCCAAACTATTATCCTGAAGGAAAACTTATTGACAAATATGAAAACAGAAGCTGGCTGCGGTCAGCCGATACTATGTCAGCCGCTATGGCTTCGGGCAAAATACTTGAAGCGAAAGCGGTGCTGTGTGATAACGACCACGATCTTATTGTAAATCTGCCCTGCGGCAAGGGCATTATTCCGCGTGCCGAGGGCGCTATAGGCATTGCTGACGGCACAACGCGCGATATTGCCCTGCTTGCAAGGGTAAACAAGCCTGTATGCTTCAAGGTCATAGATATACAAGAAGACGGCGGCGGTCACCGATTTATACTCTCGCGCCGCCTCGCGCAGGAAGAATGTATGGAGCAGTACATCTCAAAACTTACGCCCGGCGACATTATTTCCGCGCGTATAACACACTTAGAGCAGTTCGGCTGCTTTGTTGACATAGGCTGCGGGATATCCTCTCTGATACCGATAGACGCAATATCTGTGTCGCGCATATCTCACCCCTCAGACCGCTTTACAAACGGTGATGAGATATTGGCTGTAGTAAAGGGCAAGGAGGACGGCAGGATACAGCTTACCCACAAAGAGCTTTTGGGAACGTGGGAGCAAAACGCAGCTCTTTTCAACCAGGGCGAAACGGTAGGCGGAATAGTGCGTTCTATTGAAGATTACGGCGTTTTTATAGAGCTTACGCCAAATCTTGCAGGGCTTGCCGAGCCTTTTGACAGCGTAAGCGAGGGGCAGTCAGCAAGTGTATACATAAAAGCAATAATACCCGAAAAAATGAAAGTAAAGCTGATAATCGTAGATGTGTTCGACTCCCCTGCTGACAAGAGTTTCAACTATTACCTGACCGACGGTCACATAAACGACTGGATATACTCCACGCCTCAATGCGAAAAGCGAATAGAGAGCCACTTTTAATACAAAAGCTCCGATGAAACAAAATGTTTCTCGGAGCTTTATTTTATTGCGCTGTATTTTTGGAATATCCGTTCTCAAAATCCCTGCCCTTTTCAAACTCCTCTATTTCAGCCGCAGGCAGATCGCCTTTCCCGTCATAACGGTAAAAACGACCGCTGTCTGCAATAAATTCGAGAATGCAGTAATCCTCATCGTCTATGCCTTTTGGATAATATTTTTCATCGCCGTCGTTCCAGAGAAGCTGTTTGTACTCTCTTTCAAAATGAACGGCGAATTTTCCGTAAAGGCACAGCCCCTCAAACGTGTTGTCATCAGAAAAATACAGACAGGCGTCAGCATTTTTCAGCAGGCTTTGCACATGGGCAGAGCTTGTATTCGTAGAAATCAGATGTCTGCCCAAACCCTTGTGCCACACGCAAAACACCCTGCGGACATTCTGCCTGCTATTTTCATCTGTATATCCCATGGTTGCAAATAAAGATCTGTTGATAAGAGCCATTATTTCGTTGTTTGTCATATTATCCTCCCTATCAGTCAATGACCGCCATTTTGTAAAGTTTTGTACGCAGTTTTCCCATATAGCCTGCTATAAGGCTCTGATATTCCTCATTTGTCGGCGGCGTGCCTGTTCCCAACATATCAAACACCACCGATGCTTCACGGATATGGTGGTGCATATCAACAAAGCCATTTTTGAAATAAAACTGTCTGCGCTTAACACGCTGCTCCAGATTATCGCACTCAACATCTGCCCTTTCAGCTGCAAGGAATATCCTCATACCCTTGTAATGCTCTTTCAAAGCCTGCAAAGCCGCGCTGCCATAGCCCTGACCCCGAAGCTCGGGCATTACAGCAAAATAGAATATGTACGCCAGATCTTTATGCGTTACCACATAGATAAGCCCGACAATGTTTTCTTCATTATAAATCGCAAGAAAATCAACATTCTGCCTGTCCATGCGCTTTTCAAGCATTCTGAACGGGGCGCGCTCGTTTGACGGGAACGCACTCTCATAAAGCTGCTTTATTTTTTTATAGTCGCTTGATGTTTTGTCCGCTTTTTCAAGTCTTACGGTCATAAATACCTCGCTTAGTTCTGATAATTTATCTGCTCTTTCATTACAAGCTTGTAGGAAACCACGCTGCTGCCGTCAAGGTCTTCCTTGTTCATATCAACCGCCGAGATCTGATGATTGTCGTATGAAGTATAATAGTAAATGCCCTTGCTAGCGTTGCAGCACGAAGTGTATATGGTTATCTCATACTCGCCCTCTTTCAGCTCGCAGCAGCCTCTCTGCTGGTCAACGCTGTTAAGAATATGAAAGAACTGGCTCACGCTTGATATTTCATCGCTTTTTGAAAGAGAGTTCATCTTAACAAATGAAACTCTTACAAATCTTGACATTGACGATAGATCACCCGGCAGACCCAAAGCGCCCATGCCGCGGCTGTAAAGTTTCAGATCTAGTTTATCTGAAAATCTGTTTTCGGGCGACTTGGCCGAGAGCCCCATATAATTATTGAGATTGAAAATTTGCTCGTCAAACGGCGGATTATTCGTAAGCGTGCCTGTCGGGTTATCATAAACGAAAAATCCGTCCTTCACGCTCTCTACCGTAATAGCCTCATTTTCATCTGCAATTATCCAATGCAGCTGCGATGCAGGATAATGCTCGCTGAAACTTTCGTTCGTTATACTTATATTCTCAAGCAGCTTTCTTGCCTCTTTTACGGTAGCGCATTTACCAAGAATATACGGCAAAAATTCAAACTGCGCGAGGTTGTCCTTGCCGTCTGTAACATCTCTGTATACCGCATTTCCGACAAAATTCAGTCCTGCCATGCCGAGACCCTTTTCATTTATGCCGTCATAGAAAAGCGGATAGCCGCCTGCGATATGCGCCATGCCGATAATAGCATAGTGGCTGTTCATTGCCGGAAGATGACGAAGCTCAAAGGGAAAATTGCGCGGAACTACTGTAACTTCCTCGCCGTAAGAGCACTCATAATCAAGCGTTCTGCCAAAATAAAAATCGTTTGTTTTATACGTTGCTGCCGTACACATAATATCACCTCATAAGAATTTTTATGTTAATACTATTGTAGCATAATCTATCAAAAACTTCAAGCACAAAAAAGGACACAAAATTGTGCCCTTTCTGTTTACTTAACTTCTATGCGCTTTATCTCCTGCTCCTTAGACTTTTTAGGGAGCGTAAGTTTCAGCACGCCGTTGGTGTATTCGGCGTCTATTGCGCTTTCATCGACGTTTGAAATATCAAAGCTTCTGCAATATGAACTGCAACTTCTCTCACGCCTGATATACTCGCCTTTGTCGTTCTTTTCGTCGCTTTCGCAGTTTCTCTGCGCGCATAGGGTAAGCGTATTTCCGTTAACGTCTATCTTTATGTCGTTTTTGTCAAAGCCGGGCATCTCACATTCCAACAGATAGTTGCTGCCGTCGTCTCTGATGTCTGTTCTACAATTGTGTGTACCTCTGAAACCTCTGAAAAAGTCGTTTTCAAAGTCACGGAACGGATCCCAAAAATCATTTCTTTCAAACGGTGTTAGTCCAAACATAACAATACCTCCAAAACATATTATTTATAGTATTGTATTATTTTTGCAGATTATTCGTGACAGAAAAACAGACGAACCAAAAAAGAGCCGACTATCCATCGACTCTTTCACATCTTACCGTTACACGCGCCATTCCCGAAAATTACAGGTAAACAAACTAAAATCCCAGTCAGAAGAAACCATTTCATCTACCGAAGTCGCGTCAAGCGTTTCGACCTGACCTACCTTATAATGAAATTCGTTGCCTAAAACGTCAATAAAAATGACTTCATCTCCCACCTGCAAACTGCCTATATCACGAAAATGCGAACTGTAATTGTGCGCACAAATGAC
>CANRDG010000121.1 GCA_947629275.1 uncultured Clostridia bacterium
GGACGGCAAGTATTACGTTGTAAGCGAGAGCGGCAAGATACTTGAAGCAGGACTTGACAAGCCCATGAGCGGTCTGATAGTTATAGTGGGGTATGACCTTAAAAACACCAAAGTCGGCGATAAGCTCGTATCAAACGATGATATGAAGCAGACTATAACCGAGACCATTTTCGACAGCATTGACCGCACCGATATGAAAGAGCATATCTCGGCTATGAACATCACCGACAGAACGAATATAAAGCTCAATTATGACAGCCGCATAAATATCCTGCTGGGCAGCTCTCTTGATTTAGAGTATAAGCTGAACGCTGTAAAAGTTATAATAGATACCAAAATTTCGGATAAATTCAACGGCGTTATTTACTACCATACAGACTCGGGCGGCGTTTCGGTCATAGAGTCTGATAAGCTGTCGGGCTCGCTTAAAAATGAAGCTCCTGCCGATTATACCGTGCATCAAAACGGCGAAGAAGGCGATGTTCCGCTTCAGGATAAGTACCACAGCGGTCTGAAATAATACGCTATTTAGACTTTTTTATAAATAAATCAAATAAATTTGTAAAAAATACTTGATATTCAGAAAAATATGTGTTATTATAAATATGTATATAAAAATGCGTGATGTAACGCAAGTTCAAATTATATTATGTTGAATAAAAGAAATAAACAGGGGGAAGTCAAAAATGAGTTGGGCAATCAATACCGAAGAAACGTTTGGAGCAAAGATCAAGGTAATAGGCGTCGGCGGCGGCGGCGGAAACGCGCTGAACTGCATAGCATCAGAGGCTGCCGAGGGTTCTATAGATTACGGCAATGTTGACTACATAGCAGTCAACACCGATATTCAGGCTCTTAAAAAATCTATCGCTACCGAAAAAATACAGATAGGCACAAAGCTTACGCACGGTCTGGGCGCAGGCGGAAAGCCGGAAGTTGGCGAGTCTTCCGCGCAGGAAAACAAGGAAGAAATAGCCGAGGCTCTTAAAGATGCCGATATGGTAGTTATCACCGCAGGCATGGGCGGCGGCACAGGTACAGGAGCTGCGCCGGTTGTGGCTGAAATTTCCAGAGAGCTCGGAAAGCTGACAATTGCGGTAGTTACAAAGCCTTTCGCTTTTGAGGGCGCAAAGAAAATGGCTCAGGCTGAAAACGGTATAACAGAGCTTTTGAAAAATGTTGATTCTCTTATAGTTATACCGAACCAGAAGCTGCTTACGGGCGACCAGAAACTGACTATGCGCCAGGCGTTCTCGCTTTCTGACGGAATACTCAAAACAGGCGTTATGTCTATAGCAGATATAATTTTGAGAAACGGCGTTGTTAACGTTGACTTTGCCGACGTTACATCTATCCTTAAAGATGCAGGATATGCGCACATTGCTATCGGTCACGGTCAGGGCAAGGACAAGGCTCAGGAGGCTGCAAAGCAGGTTATTTCCAGTCCGCTGCTTGAAACTTCTATCAACGGCGCTAAGAGATTGCTTATCAATATCGTTATGTCAGATGACATCATCACCGACGACGTTGACGAGCTTACGAATATAATCACAAACGCAGTTGACCCCGAAGCTACTATCATCTTCGGTACCGATTACAAGGAAGATTCTACCGACGAGATATTTGTTACCGTTATCGCGGCAGATTTCAGCAATATCCCGGGACGTGACAGCGAAGATATCGCTCCTGCGCCGGTTGCAAAGCCCGAAACTACCACTGCAAGCGCTGCTTCAAAGCCTGCCGATAACCCCAACTATTACGACGATATATTCAATATCTTCAACAAGAAATAATTTTGGTAATATGGAAGCGCTCCGAGATTTTCGGGGCGTTTTTGTGTTTATAAAAAGTTTAAAAATAAATTGCGAAACGGGCAAAATTTTTCTCCGCTTGCTATTGCAAAACTCTTTTGGATTTGATATAATAATAGTGTAGCTGTGCTAAGTGCAGTAATGTTCTTTTTCAGGAGGTGCGCTATGAACCCCGACCCTTGTGGGAAACGACCCTATATAAAATTTAATAGTTTCGCGGGGGATAAGTGCGCCGTCAGATAGCTCTTTCCGCCGCGTAGGAAAGGCGGAATTGCTTTATGATCAAATACCTGAAGACCGCAGGCAGCAAGCTGGAAATGCTGGATAAAGCCGCTGAGGGCTGCTGGATATCGGTTACGCAGCCTGACAACGAGGAGATAGAGTTTCTGATAAACGACCTGGGGCTGGACGCAGGCTTTGTGCGTTCATCGCTCGACGAGGAGGAAAGCTCTCACGTTGAGATAGAGGACGAGCAGACGCTCATCATCGTCGATACGCCTGTTGCAGATGCGCAGAGATCAGATACCACGCTGTTTTATACAATGCCTGTCGGCATGATAATCACCGAGAAGAACATAATAACGATATCCTCGCGTGAGAACAGTATACTCTCCGAGATAGAGAACGGCGCGATAAGAAATATGCAGACAAACATGAAAACACGCTTCGTGCTGCAATGTCTGCTTAAGATCACAGCGAAGTTCCTGTTTAACTTAAAGCAGATAGAAAAAATATCGCTAGGACTGGAAAAACAACTGCAAGGCTCACCCAAAAATGAGGAGCTCGTGCAGCTGCTGGGACTGGAAAAATCGCTCGTTTACTTCTCAACGTCACTGAAAGCCAACGACGTTACCCTTGAAAAAATAAACAGGGGCAGAGTTATAAAGCTCTATGAGGAAGATCAAGACCTTTTGGACGACGTGCTTATCGAAGTCAAGCAGGCAATTGAGATGACGAGCATATACGACAGCATACTACACGGTATGGTGGACGCGTTCGCATCGGTCATTTCAAATAATGTTAACACGGTGATGTGGCGGTTGACTGTAATTACCATAATTTTGGCGATACCGACGATAGTTTTCAGCTTTTACGGAATGAATACCGAACTGCCGCTGGCGTATACGTGGTTCGCAACTCTTGCGGCGGTGGTGCTGACGGCTATTGTTTCAATAGTATTGCTAAAAAAGAAAAAGTGAATTTGTTCAAATTATATAAAAAATGTGGCAGGGTATGAAAAGCACTTGAAAAAAGCCACGAAATATTGTATAATAAATTATTACGAGAGGTATACTTTAAGCTTCTCATTATAATAAATGTAATAATATTTAAATATTTACAGGAGGTAGTGTCAAAATGGCAGGTAACGGTTATTTGCGTACCGTAAACTTTGGTGGATTTGATAAGAAAGACGTTTTAGCATACGTTGACGAACTCAACACCAAAATTTACAATCTTGAAACGCAGTTGGGAGAGAAAACGGACGCTCTCGCAGCTTATGAGGCGAGCGGCGGAGCTTCTTCCGAGAACTTTGAGGGTAAGGAAGCACTTGAAAAGAAGCTTGAAGAAAGTCAGAAAAAGGTTGAAGAAAGCCATGCCAAGGTCTCAGAACTTATGGCATCTACGGACAGCCTGAAACTCCAGCTGACAACGGCTGAGAGCGACAGCGCCGAAAAAGACGCTCAGATAGAGCAGCTGAAAAATGAGATAGAAGAACTTAAGCAGAAAGTGTCCGATGCAGAGGCAAGCGCTGCGGCAGGCGGCGGTGCTGCATTTGATATGAGCGGACTGTTTATGGAAGCGCAGAAGTCTGCAAACGCTGTTGTAGCGCAGGCTAAGGAAGCCGCAAAGAAAATGGAGCAGGACGCAAAAGATCTCCAGGATCAGATACTGGAAGATGCCAACACACAGGCGGCTAAGATAGTAAGCGATGCAAACGAAGAAGCTAAGACTACTACCGAAAACGCTAAGGCTCAGGCAGATGCTATGATAAAGAACGCTCAGGAGCAGGAGGGTCTTATACTCTCGAAGTCTCAGGGTCTGAGAGATACGGCAAGAGACGAGTTTACCGACATTGACATAAACGTTCAGAAGATAGCAGGTCTGCTCAATGAGCTTCTCACAAGCAGCATTGAAAAGACAGATAACCTTAAAAAGCTTACGGCAGAGGGTCTTAAGCTTGTAAATGGTGGCTCAAATTTTAACTATGTACTGAAAGGAAGTGATGCAGCGAAAAACAGTCAGAAAAACGATATTAAAGGTAATGACAGTAAAGTAAACGCCCCTTTGCAAAATGAGGCAAAGCAACAGTCTGATGCGGAGAAAAAGGCAAAAGATGAGCTTGACGAGCTTACAAGGCAGGCTTTGGCGGCAGTACAGTCGCAGATAAACGAGCTCGACGTTAAGCCGGCGGAAAACAAACCGCAGAATAATTCTTTTGCTACTTCTCTTAAATTCAGCGGACCTGCGCCGGATTCGGTGAAGAAAAATGCACCGAAGGCGGAAGCGCCCAAGGCAGAAGAAACCAAGGTCGAAGAAGCCAAGGACGAAAAGCCTACGTTCCATATGGCAGGCAACAAGCCTAAGCAGCCTGTCGCGGAGGAAAAGCAGCCCGAACAGGCGCCTAAGCATAACGTCACGGGTCTGTCGATGTCAAAAGGCGGTCCTAAGTCTGCAAACCCAGTTAATTCAAGGGATCAGGACATGATGGCTGCTCTTGCACGCGGCATAGCTAACGAAAACGATGATGAGGCTCTCTCGGACGAGGATATACTCAAATCGTGGAGTGGCAAAAAGGGCAATAAATAAAATACGCGCAGGATAGATCCCGCAGAAAGGTTCTATCCTGCTTTTGTATAAAGGAGAAAGAGATGTGGAAAACGTCACGGAGATAAACGCGCAAAAGCTTAAAGAAGCCGCAAAAACTCTGAAAGCAGGGGACAAGGTGCTGCTTTCAGGGATAGTGTATACCTCAAGAGATGCGGCGCACAAGCGCATTATGAAAATGATAGAAAACGGCGAAAAGCTGCCATATGATATTAAAGATGCGGTAATTTATTACGCAGGTCCTACCCCCGCGCCCGAAGGCAAGCCTATAGGCTCTTGCGGTCCGACAACATCGGGCAGAATGGATAAGTATGCGCCGAAGCTTTTGGATATGGGACTTGGCGGAATGATAGGCAAGGGCGAGCGTTCAAAAGAGGTAATGGACGCTATTAAGCGCAACGGATCTGTTTATCTTTGTGCCGTTGGCGGCGCAGGAGCGCTTGCAGGCAGGTGCATAACCGAGTGCGAGGTAATAGCCTTTGAGGATCTCGGCTGCGAATCGGTGAAAAGACTGCGTTTTGAAAAGTTTCCGCTGGTGGTGGCGTGTGACAGCTTCGGCGGCGACATATTTTCAAGCGGCAGAGAAAAGTACAGGCAAGCGTAACTCATTTGGTATTTGGCATTTCGCCGAATTTGTACTTGACAAATGCATTACTTTTGTGCTATTATATATATATAGCGTTCCTTGCAGTGGGAGGAATATCATGACCGATGCGCAGATAAGGCAGAATAAATCAAAGTTTGCAGAGCTTTCAGACGAGGAGCTTGTGCGGCTCGCATTGCGTGACAGAGAGGCTCTTTCGGCGCTGATAATAAGGTATTACCCCATAGCGGTGTGCAAGGCTAAGTCAATGGCGCATGACGGCAGCGATGCCGACGATATTTTGCAGGAAGGCGTTTTGGGACTTCTGGACGCGGTAAAGTCTTTTGACAAGGACAACGGCGCGGCTTTTCGTACATATGCAAATATCTGTATGAGAAACAGAATGATAAATGCCGTTTCAGCCGCCGCGAGAAAAAGCAGTGTTGAAGCGCTTGAAGATATCGACGAGCAGGAAGACAGCGAGAGCAGCCCTGAGAGCATTGTGGTGCA
>CANRDG010000122.1 GCA_947629275.1 uncultured Clostridia bacterium
GACATCGACGCTTTTCTGGGCAGCGCGATAGGTTTTTCGTTCAGATATTACGTTGAGGGGATAGCTGACAGCGGCGGAGTAAAAATGCTGTCTCTCAATGGCGTTTACCCGAGTATGGAGAATGTGCAAAGCGGCAGCTACCCTTTGGTGTACGATTTTTACGCGGTGTATGACAAGAACAACCAAAACCCTAACGTGAAAAAGCTTGTAGAATGGGTGCTTTCTGACGAGGGGCAGGAAATTATAGCTAAAAGCGGTTACGCGCCGATAAATCAGGAGGAATAAGCGGTAGAGGCAACGTCCGTGCGTTATATTAGCGCGAATATTAAAATAACGCTCAAACACCGCCTTAACATCATCTTGCTTCTTGCTTCTAACTCTAAACCGCAGAAAAAACGGTTTCACGCAAACGCCGCAAAACCGTTTCTAACATCTAACTTCTTACCTCTAACAGTGAGAAAGTTTTTTTCATAGCTTATACTCAAAATGCTGATAGTCCTTCGAGTTTTGCCAGTCGCCGCCCCATGTGAAGCCGTGCGCGGTGAACAGCTTATAGCACAGGTCATCGCGGTCTATCTTCATCGGGAAGTCTTTCGTGCGGTCGCAATACGGCAGCCCCTGCACAGGCGAGCACTTTTCTTTGCCGCCGATATAGGTGATGTACGGATTGTACAGAGGGTTTATGTCGATAGCCAGCCCCAGAGCGTGACGCGATAGAATGTCGGTGTCAGCGATAACGCGGTAGTTGAACGCAGATGAGTTGTTGTCCGCCATTGAAAGCACATCGTCAGCGCCGTAGCAGTCCACTAGCCGCATTTTTTCTATAACATACTTAGTCTTATGCAGAACGCAAAAAATATCGCGAATTTTGGTCTCTATCAGCCTGTTTACTATAAGTTCTCCCGTGTGTTCTTTGCCGTCCGTGCCATAGTGCGTGAGCTTTATATACACAAGCTCGTTGGGCGTTATGTGCTTGTTTCCATGGTAGGAAACGCCGTTTATCCTTGCAAAAATTTCACCCTGAACGGGAAAGGAACAAAAATCAAACATTATATTACCTCGTAATTGTCGGCTGCGTTGTCCTTGGTGGCGTACTCGTTCACGCTCAACACGCGCACTTTCAGCGGCTTTGCGCCCATATTTATCTCGATAATATCGCCGACCTTGACGTCATAAGAAGCCCTTGCGACCTTGCCGTTGACCGATATTTTCTGCGCATCACAGGCTTCATTTGCAACGGTGCGCCGCTTTATAAGCCTTGTTACTTTAAGATATTTATCCAGCCTCATAAAAATTCTCCTCGAAATTAAAAAAGAGCCCGATGTAGACCACCGGGCTGCGTGAAGTTTTGCTTAGATTACTTAGCAACTGCCTCTTTGAGAGCGCTGCCGGCTTTGAAAGCAGGAACTTTCTTAGCGGGGATCTTGATAGCTTTCTTGGTGAGAGGATTGATGCCCGTCTTAGCCTGTCTTTCGCGAACCTCGAAAGTACCGAAGCCAACGAGAGTGATCTTGTCGCCTGCCGCAAGAACGTCGGTGATAGCCGCTGTTACTGTAGCGAGCGCCTTTTCAGCGTCCTTCTTTGTGTAGCCGCCCTTTTCAGCAATTGCGTTTACGAATTCTGCCTTTGTCATTTTAATACCTCCAATAATAATACGGATCTCTCCGTTTAATTTTTTTTAGCCTTATCCCAATAGAGATCAAGCTCATCTATGCTCAGGGACTTCATGTCAGCCCCGTTTTGCCTTACCATTTCTTCAACATCTGCAAACCGCTTTATAAATTTATCGGTCGCCGCCGTCAGCACTTCTTCGGAATCTAAACCGCATTTGCGTATAACATTTACACACGCAAACAACACGTCGCCAAGTTCTTCTTCGATATTGCTATTACTTTGCATAGCCTCACGCGTTTCGTCTATTTCACTTTGCAAAGATGAAAATGCATCTTCAACGCTTGCGTGATCCATGCCTGCCCTGCTTGCACGCTTGCCTATTTTCTGCGCTCTCATAAGTGCCGGAAATACCCTAGGTACGGCGTTTAGCGTATCTGTGTACGTCTGCTCTTTTGTTTCTTTTTTGATCTTGTCCCAGTTTTCCAAAACTTCGTCGGCAGTATCAAGTTTCAGCTCACCGAAAACGTGCGGATGCCGCGTTATCAGCTTTTTGCACACCTCATCTGCCACTTCGTCAAGATCGAAATTGCCTGCATCTTCTTCAATATCGCAGTGAAACACTACCTGCAAAAGCACATCGCCAAGCTCTTCGCGAAGCATAGGCACGCTCTCACAGTCGATAGCCTCAGCCACTTCGTATGCTTCTTCTATCATGTCTTTACGCAGTGTCTTGTGTGTCTGCACCTTATCCCACGGACAGCCGTTCTCGCTCCTAAGCGCCTTTACAATGAGCCGCAGGTCGCTTACGTCATATTTGTCTTTAAAAACAAAACCGTCCATAAAGAAACCTCAAACACCAAAATATGTTCCGCAGATAAATTCCGCAGGCGCGCCTTAGCAAGCCTTTTCAAGGACGACAAGGCACATATAATATAATAACTCAATTTTTCTGAAATTTCAAGTGTTTTGCGGATATTTTTTCGGTTTTATCGGACTTTTCGGCATTACGCTCAATAGTTGGGACGAAAGTATGTATATATTGACAGAGAATAAAACGGAAATTATCAAAGAAATTCTCATATTAAGGTAATTTTTAGCAACATTATTGAGAAGGTACGCGCCCTCTATGCTCAAAGCTGCCGCCATAAGTATGCACAAAATGGTCTTTGCTCTCACGGGTCTTTTGCCGCACAGCTTTCTGAGATCTGCAAAACACATCGCAAGCATCACGGTGTAGCAGATGAGCGTTGCCATGCCTGCGCCCGTTATGCCCAGCTGCGGCGCGCTTACTAAAAGTATGTTCGCAAAAAGCTTTACTATACCGCCAACAATGGTTATTTTTATCGGCTCTTTCTGCATACCTGCCGCCTGAAGCATTATAAATATAGGCGAGCAAAGGGAAACGGGTATGCTTGCAAGCCCCAGCACTGACAGCGCGTTTACGCACACTTTTATCTCGCTCGTGCGCCCTGCAAACAGAAATTTCAGTATCTCCTCTGAAAAAACGCACATTCCTATGCCGCAGGGCACGGATACAAACAAAGCTAAAGTAAGCACCGTGTTTACCGACTTTGTGAGCTTTTCTTTGTCTTTGGTGGCATATGCCGCTGAAACGGTGGGCAGTATGCTCCTGCCAAACATTGCGGTAAGCGAAGGCACAATGCCAAACACTGTGAACGCCATGCCGCTGTATGAGCCGTATATAAAGCTTGAAAGCTTTTCTCCCTTTGAAAGCTCTAAGACAGCCGAAGCGAACTTTTTCAGCGTGTATGCTCTGTTTGCGTCAAATGAATACTCAAGACAGCGGTTTATGGTAACAAGGTCGATAAGTCCCGAAAGCGTGGTTATCACCGAGGCGAGAGCGAACGGAGCGGCAAGCTGCAACAGCCTTTTCAGCATAACGCGCTTTGGCGTGTGCTGCTGCGACATATACATCATGTCGTCCGTAAGTCCGTCGCCGCCTAGTTTTCTTGAAAGCCACAAAAACGCGCAGCCGCATATATCGGAAAGTGTAATGCCCAACACCGAGGCTGCGGCTATCACAGGCAGAGCCGCAGCGTTTGCTTCGTCTGCTGTTGCGCACTTTACCCCGAAAACGGTTGAAAACGCCGCAAATTCTTCACTTGCCTTGTGCGATACGAGAGCAGCAAAACCAAGACCTGCCGCCAGTTTTACCACGGCTTCTATAACTTCAGAAACGGCGGTGGGTATCATGTTGCGCATACCTTCGGCGTAGCCGCGCTCCACGGCGGATACAGCGCCTATTGCTATGCAGGGCGCAATGGCGGTAACACACAGGCGCGAGAGCGGCTCAGATATTATGTATGTGCAGATAGGCTGCGCAAACAAAACAAGTACAAGCGACGCCGCCAAGCCCGTCAGCAGAAAGAACATTGTTGCCGCAGAGCGCAGCCGCCGCGCGTTTTGGAAGTTTCCCAAAGCGCACTGTTCGGCGGTCATTTTAGCCACCGCAGGCGGAATGCCCGACACAGCCACCGCGTACACGGGCATAAATATTGAATATGCCGACGAAAAGTATGCCATGCCGCTGCCGCCCAGAATGTTTGCAAGCGGTATGCGGTACACCATGCCGATAACCTTTGTAAACAGCACCGTAAGTATAAGTATAACGCTGGCAAGCAAAAATCCCTGCCGCCTAAGTGTTTTGTGTTTTTTTGAACTCAATTGCCACCCGTCCTTTCATTTGCCGTCTGTAATATCTTTATGCTTGTCACCGGAGTATATGAGGCGAATTTTGTAGGCGGCAAAAGTTTTTCAGAATGATACAGGCTGCCGCTGCATATACATTGTAAAAAAGACGAAATGGGAGTGAGACAATGGTTCCGACAGACAAGGAACGACCGGTAGTAGTGGGAGAATACATAGTAAAAGATAAAGCAACAGTCAGGACGGCTGCAAAACGTTTCGGCATAAGCAAAAGCACTGTTCATAAAGACGTTTCACAAAGACTGGAAAGCATAGATCCTGTACTTTTTACGCAGGTGAAAGCCGTTTTGGAAGAAAATAAAGCGCTGAGGCATATCCGCGGCGGTATGGCTACAAAAGAGAAGTACGAGAAGAAAAGAGCGTTAAAAGCAGCAAACTGATATTGCACGGCGGACGGCTTTATGTCGTCCGTTATTTTTAGTTATAAGCTAAAAAGCCCTTGCGTTTTTAGTCAGAATGTAGTATAATAGATATTGTGTAAATTGCTACGAAAGGCAGTGTTATATGTGACGGACGTTGGTTTTATAGGTGCAGGGAATATGGGCTACGCCATTATGAAAGGCATAGCAGGCAGCTCGCTTAAAGACAGCATTAAGCTTTATGCTTTTGACTTGAGCGTTGAAAAGCTGAACGCCGCAAAGCAGACGGGCGCAGAAATTTGCCGCAGCGCCGCAGAAGTGTTTGAAAAATGCAAGTATGTTTTCCTTGCTATAAAGCCTCAGCAGCTTGACGACGTTCTGAATGAGGTATCAACAAGCGTAAAAAGCGACAGCGTTATAATTTCAATATGCGCAGGTATTTCGGACGAGTACATCGCCAAAAAGACTATAGAGGACGCCAAGGTGGTTCTTGTAATGCCAAACACGCCGCTTTTGCTCGGCGAGGGCGCAACGGCTCTTTCGCACTCTGACAGTGTATCGGAAGAAGAATTTGCGCTTGTGCGCTCTATATTCGATTCCTGCGGTGAAACGGCTGTTTTGCCGAAAGACAAAATGCGCGAGGTGATAGCTGTAAACGGCTCATCGCCGGCGTTTATATACCTGTACGCAAAAGCGTTCGTTGATTACGCCATATCTGTAGGCATAGATGAGGGCGCGGCTCTGAAGCTTTTTGCAAAGTCGCTGACGGGCTCTGCAAAAATGATCACCGACAGCGGAAAGAGTATTGCAGAGCTTATTGAAATGGTATCGTCAAAGGGCGGAACTACCATTGCAGGTCTTGAAAAGCTGCGCGAGGGAGACTTAGAAGGCACAGTGAAAAAATGCTGCGAAGCCTGCACCGCACGGGCTTACGAGCTTTCCAAATAAATGAAAGGAATTAGAAAATGGGACTGTTTCCAAACTATTCGAGCGCAGGACCGGGCATACCGAAAATGCCGCAGGAAAA
>CANRDG010000123.1 GCA_947629275.1 uncultured Clostridia bacterium
CGCAGCGGCTACGGCTATGAATTTCTGCAAAGGCTTTCTATTCACGCTGGCTGGTCGTATGAATACATAGGTTACGAGGGTTCTTATGCAGATTCGCTTGATATGCTTCGCAGCGGCGAAGTTGACATTGTAACGTCTGTATCAAAAACGCCCGAGCGCGAGGAAGAATTTCTGTTCTCAAAGCAAAACATCGGCGTAAACTCTACTATACTTACGGTAAAAATAGGCAATACCGACATTGTTGAGGGCGACTATTCCACATACGACGGTATAGAAATAGGTATGCTGGAAGACAACTCCAAAAACGAAACATTTGAAACATTTGCCGAAGAAAAAGGTTTTGATTTTAAGCCTGTGTATTTTGATACGCAGGAAGAACTTTCGGCTGCGCTGCAAGATGAAAAGATAGATGCAGCCGTTTCGGGAAGTCTGCGGCTTCTGGATAATGAGTGGATACTGGATTCTATAGATGCCAGCCCGTTTTACATATGCACACGCAAAGACCGCACCGACCTTATGGACAGGATAAATGCGGCTATTGACGAAATGGATCTGCACGACCCCAACTGGCGCGATACGCTGCACGAGGCGTACTATTCGACCGACCATTCGGGTTCTATAATCATGAACGCAGGCGAGAGAAAGTTTCTTGAAGATATTCACACTTCGGAAAAGACTTTGAAAGTGCTGATAAACCCCGACCGCGTGCCTTACTGTTATTTTGACGACGGCAAGGCGAAAGGCATTTTGCCCGAAATATTCAGCGATGTTGCAAAGCGGCTGGATATTGACTACGAATACATACCAGTTAAAGACCGCAACGATTATTACAGGCTGCGTGCGGAAGAATCAGCCGACATAGTACTTGATTTTGCAGGAGATTACTATCTTGCAGAGCAGGAAGGCTATAAGATAACCGTGCCGTACTTCCACACAAATTTTGCAAGGCTTACTCTGGCAAACTTCAAGGGCGAACCGCAGCGTGTGGCTTTGCTTGAAAGAGCCGATGCGCTCAACGACCTTGTGAAAGAGCAGTACACCGAAGATCAGATAATACGCTGCGCTACTACCGATGAGTGCGTGCAGGCGGTGCTCGACAAAAAAGCCGATGCCACTATACTTTATTCTTACACCGCGAACCATTATGTTCGTGAGGACACCAAAAAACGTTTGCTGTCGGTAGTTTTCGGCGATACTTCCCTATCATATGCAGTCGGCAGCGAAGTTGAGGGCGGCAGATACCTGCTTTCTCTGCTTGACAAGGGCGCTGACTGCTTCACCGAGACGCAGCTTGAATCTATTCAGTCGCGCGAGATAGACAACAGTATCGACACCAAGATAGGGCTTACTTCTTTCCTTTACAACAACCCTATTTACGGCATTGTCGGCACGATACTGATACTTTTGCTGGTATTCACGATCGCCATGCTCGTGGTGCGTTCGCATAACCAGAAACGTCTTAAAAAGAGGATAGCGCTTGCCACGGGAGAACTTGAGGCAAAGACTTTGCAGCTTGAAGAAAACGCGCAGGAGCTTTCTAATGCTCTTAAAGCAGCAGATGCTGCAAACCGCGCAAAGACCACGTTCCTAAACAATATGTCGCATGACATACGCACGCCTATGAACGCTATCATAGGTTACACGGCGCTTACCACTGCGCATCTTGACAACGAAGAACGCGCTCGCGATTACCTTGCAAAAATAGCGCAGGCTTCAAACCACCTGTTGAGTCTTATAAATGACGTTCTTGACATGAGCCGTATAGAATCCGGTAAAGTTACTATTGAAGAACGCCCCGAAAATCTTGCGGACATTTTACAGGGTCTGCGAAACATTATTCAGTCTGACATACACGCCAAGGGACTTGAAATGTTCATCGACACGGTAGACGTAACTGACGAAGAAGTTTTCTGCGACAGACTGAGGCTCAATCAGGTACTGCTCAATCTCACTTCAAACGCCATAAAATTCACGCCGACGGGCGGAAGCGTTTCTATAAGCGTAACGCAAAAGCCGTGTGACACAGAAGGCAGCGGTATATATGAATTTTGCGTAAGCGACACCGGCATAGGCATGAGCCCCGAATTTATAGAAACGGTGTTTGACCCGTTCACCAGAGAGCGAAATTCAACCGTCAGCGGCATACAGGGCACAGGTCTTGGTATGGCAATAACCAAAAATATTGTTGACATGATGGACGGCACGATAAGCGTAAGCAGCGTTCCCGACAAAGGTACGAAGTTTACGGTTTCCCTGCAACTGCGGTTCACGGCGCAGCACAAGGATATTGCGCCGATAATCGAACTTAGCGGAGTGCGCAGCCTTGTAATTGACGATGATATGGTAAGCTGCCAAAGCGTTTCAAAAATGCTGCGGCAGATAGGCATGAGGGCTGAATGGACACTTTCGGGACGTGAAGCAATAGTGCGCGCGTCTGAGGCTGTGGAGCTTGCTGACCCATTTGAAGTATACATAGTTGACTGGTCGATGCCCGAGATGAACGGCGTTGAAACGGTGCGCAACATTCGCAGAACAGTCGGCGATTCTATGCCTATAATCCTTATGTCGGCGTATGATTGGTCAGACATTGAGACCGAAGCGCGCGAGGCAGGCGTTACAGGCTTTATAAGCAAGCCGCTGTTCGCCTCCGACCTTCACCGCAAGCTGGAGAGCTGTTTGGGACATACCGACAAGAGCAAAGAGAATAGCAATACCGTCAAGCGCGATGACCGCTTCTCTGGCAAATGCATACTTCTTGCCGAAGATAACGACCTTAACCGCGAGATAGCCGTAGAGCTTTTAGGCGATGCAGGATTTAAAGTGGAGACTGCTGAAAACGGTCAGATCGCGTGCGACATGGTACTTCAGAATGCCGCAGGACATTACGACCTTGTTCTTATGGACATACAGATGCCTATAATGGACGGCTATCAAGCAACTAAAGTTATACGCGGTGCAGACGACCCTGCTATTGCAAACATTCCTATAATTGCCATGACCGCAAACGCTTTTGAAGAGGACAGGAAAAAGGCTCTTGAAATGGGCATGAACGGACACTTAGCAAAGCCTATTGATATTGCAAAAATGATGAAGCTTTTAAAAGAGCTTTTCAGCGAAGAATAACATAGCTGCCGCCCCGTTTTGTGCGAGGCGGCAATACTTTTTTATTCTTCTTTTAGAACCTCTTTCGGCTCGTTTGAACCTATGACAGCCAGCGGCATTATCATTGAAAGCGCGAGGTAGAGTATTAGTATCACAGCACATACTCCAAAATGCCATATGCCGAACGAAATGACTGTTTCTTTAAAGAAAGTCAGTTTGCCTATTATCAGCACCGCAGCCGCCAGTATGCTTGCTATACCGCAGGTAATTGCAGAGCCTTTTAAACTGCGAAGTGCGCACGTTCTCCACCTTGCACCGCAGATGTAGAAAATAGCGTAGTTTCTGAGCTGGCGTTTGGTATATATCGCGCTTATCGAAACTGTTGATATTATGGTAAGTATAAATATACAAACTGCTATCGGAAAAAGCGTGTACATCTGCTCGTAGATGTACTGCATACTGTTGCTGTAAATTTCGGAAAGAGGGGCATAATTTGAAGTTTTTCTGCCTATCATTACGCCAAGCTTTTCGTATTCTTCATCGGTAAAGTTATCGCATAACACAAACTGCGTGCCATGAAGCGCACCGTCATGCCCATAGCAGGCATATGTGTCTGAAATTCTGGTAAGCAAAAGGTCGTTCGTTTCGTACTCATCGTTAAACACGGCATATATATCATTGTAAGAGTGCGGAACATAGTTATTCACAATGTAAGAAGCAATAGCAGCATTATCCTCGGTAACGCCGATTATTTTGTACCTTGCAGTAACAACCTTGTCGGGCGCGCCGTTTTCATCAAAGCTCATTACTACATCGCTCTCGAAAACATCTCCGACTGTGTATCTTCCGCCGCACGAAGTAACCACCGCAGGAATATAGCCGTCTTTTTCGTATGTTTCGTCGGTATCGGCAAGCCATTTGCCCTCTTTTATCGGCGGCGAGTAAGCCTCGATAAATTCATCTGAATATGAAATGCCGTCAAGAGCCGTGTCACCGTCATAAGCATTGACAAACCGGTTTGTAATGCACTCAGCGCCGTCTGTTATTTCTGCCAGTTCTTCGGGGTATGTTGCCATATCGCTGAAAATTATCATATAGCCTTTTCTGTCAATGTATTTTTCAAAAGGCTCAAACATCGCATACCTTGAAATTACGGCTGATACTATCAAAGTCAGCATCGTTATTACCGCCGCAAGCTGAACTACTTCAAACACCCTCATTATGTCGAATTTGTTTGTAGACTTTGCAGACTTTTTCATATCTACAAGGCTGTGTGAATTTACCGTGTGTATTATCATTATAAGCATAACAAGCGTTGAGGCCGCTATGTATATACCGAAAACCGCGGCGTATAGTTTAAAGCTGTAAGCGCCTGCCATGTTCGGGAAAAGTCTCGAAAGATGTGGCATTATAGCCTTATGGTAAACAAGCTGCGTGAGGGCAAAAAGCGGCGCATTTATAATAAGACATTCCAGCAGGTAAGAAGCTATAGCCTTGCCTTTAGAGCAGCCGCATATTCTGAAAATCGCAAGCTGTATAGAGCGTTTTTCAAGTATATAACGATACAGTATTGCCATATTTATTGCTGCCAGCACGGCTATTATCACCGATATGAGCATTATCGTTTTGTAATAATATATCTCGGTCGCGGCTGTAAATTCAATAGGCTGCAAATATACAAGATCGCCAAAAACGCTCCTGACGGCAGCGGCTATGTCATTATACTGCTCTTTAGTTATATTGTTATTGAAACTAAAAGTAAAACAACGGTATTCGTGATCGCCTGTGCTGTCTAAAAGAACTTCAGAGCCTTTCGGGGCGGCGGTCAGCGGAATATATAACATATGGCTCATGCCGCCGGTGTCGATGACCTTCTTTATAGTATATTTTTCACCGCCGAAAATTATAGAATCAGCATCGGGCGGCAGTGTTTTCATCTGTATAGTGTAATCATATTTTAAATATGTGATGCTAGAAGATTTATTGGCATCAAACAAAGCATCGGTAACACAAACGAGCTTTTCTTTGCCGCTCATCTCCTGCTCGGTAAACATACCCTGCGCGTCAACTATCTGACCGTCTTTGATACCGCAAGAATAACCGATAATGCCATATGATGCCTCTGCTTCGTCAGAGTACATTATCGTTTCATCTGAAAAGCCTGCACTTTTGTCCTCTGAAAATCCTGCAAAAAACGGCGACGGCGTAAGAAAACCTACCTGTATATACGGCATATCTTCTTTTAAACTTGCAGGCATGGAATGCAAAAGCTCGATGATCTTTTCGGGGGTAATATCGCTTGCAGTTGGAAGACCTGTGCCTTCCAGAATGTGCGTGTTTTCGTCACTTATAAGAATATCCAGAGTGTTTATCTCTTCTTCCTCGCCTTTGGATATGATGACATTATAGTTTTGATAAAGCCCGTATGAAAAGCATATAACAAGGCAGGAAACTATGATATTCAACACCAAAAGCAGCGACAAGAGCCGCTGTTTTTTAAACTGCCCGACCAAATTTTTGTACACTATTTTAAGCATAATATCCCTCACAAAATTTTACTGCTTAAAAGTATAACGGTTTTCACAAAACGCTTCAATACATTT
>CANRDG010000124.1 GCA_947629275.1 uncultured Clostridia bacterium
AATTTCGGAGATTTGCTTAGAGGGATATTTCTATCGTTTATTATACACGATAGTTTTATACTTTGTCAAGCCTTTTTCAGAAGTTTTTTCGGGCGTCTGAAAGGGGCTTTTCATTTCCTACAATTTAATATACCAAAAATCGGTCTTTTTCTTTCCACTCAAAGACACGATCCGGCGACAATTCATGCACCGAAAGCACGCCGTTACCTCAGCAATCGGTTGGTCTGGCAAGAGCCGCTGCAAAGCAGTCTTCCCCGTCGGATATGCAAACGACGGAATAAATCGAGGATATGTCATATTCCCTCGACATTCATGAGTGGGAAACTCATGAGCAAATGAAAGAAATGATGTGCATAGCACTTGATGACCATCGGTACTATGTGCGGTACGCTAAAAACTAGCGCGCCGCAGATAGTATTGGTGAGCTATCCGGGATTCGAACCCGGGACACCTTGATTAAAAGTCAAGTGCTCTGCCAACTGAGCTAATAACTCATTTTGCTGCCGTTATACGACAACTTGCGTGTCGACTCGTCGACACTTCACGGGAACACCCCGAACGGGTTTTCCCGTGAGCCTTTTCCTGCATCGGCTCCGGTACCCTCACGCTAAAAAAGCTCAAATCATTCGCTTTTTTAGCTGCGCCGATAGTTGTGTAAAATTCGAGAAATGAATTCCCGAATTTTACTTTTATCTTAATACATATTTGATATGCTTTGCTGCCGTTATACGACAGCTTTTATATTATACCAAATCCAAGACCAAAAGTCAAGCGTTTCGGAGAAATTTTTTAAAATATTCCTAAAGCCCCTCTTTTAGGTCAGTTTTATTACCCCGAGGCGGCAGGCCTCAGCGCACTGACCGCAGCCGTTGCACTTGGAATAATCTATATTTGCAAAGTTGTTTTCAACCTTAATTGCGCCGCTGGGACATTTCTTCTCGCACATACGGCAGCCGATACATCCGTTTTCGCACACGCTGTGGGTAATTTTGCCTATAGCGGTAGATTTGCAGCCGACGTCTACTTTCTGGCTCTTTCTGCGTATGACGATAAGCGAGTTGGGGCAGGCTTTTGCGCACAGTCCGCAGCCGACACACTTATTCTTATCGACCTTGGCTATACGGTCAACGATAGATATCGCATCGTTGGGGCAGACTTCGACACAGTCGCCGTAGCCGAGGCAGCCGCTTGTGCAGACCTTACTGCCGTTATAGTATCTGTTAGAGGCGCGGCAGCTCTGAGAGCCGTCGTACACATATTTATGCTGTGTAACGTTGCAGTTGCCCGAGCAGCGCACGAACGCGACCTCCTGCTCTGGGTGCTCTGTTTCCACGCCCATTATCTCGCTGAGTTTTCCTGCTGACTCAGCGCCGCCGGGTTTGCACATATTAAGCGGTGCGCCGTCATTAAGTATGGCATCTGCATAGGCGTTACAGCCGGAATATCCGCAAGAACCGCAATTTATCTGCGGCAAAGCCTCCTGAAGCTGCTCGAGTCTCTCATCTACCTTGACGTAGAACACCTTTGAGCACACCGTCAGCAGCACGCCTGCAAGCACGCCGAGTGCCGCAAAAAGCAAAACAGGTATCAAATACTGCATATACATTCACTCCGATCTGTTGGGAAATACATTTTTCAGTGCAAAGCTTATTATCATTTTAATGCGGTTGCGCCTGTTTATCCTTGATAGCCCCGAATCGTGATCTACCGCTGAAACGGCGGCGTTCGGAAACCTTTTACGCAGCCTTGATATTACACCTCTCGCGGCGGTATGGCTTACAAGGCAGCCAAACGGCACGGCTATAATGCAGCCGTCGCAGCCGTTTTGCAGACCGTCGGCGGCTTCGGCGGAAATGAGCCAGCCGTCGCCCATTGTCTGCCCGAAAGAACCTGCCCACGAGCATTTTTCTTTAAGATATTTATATGTTGACATCTGCGGAAGAGAGTATTTTGCCAAAGCCTTGTTCATGCTCTCTTGCATACTGCCGACAACTTTTACCGCAAGCGGCGAAAGCACCCCCGAAACGGTAGCTTTATCATACAGCCTGTCGTCCGCTTTGCAGTTATCCATAAGGTACATCATATAATTTGCAAAGCCGCTCATGTAAACTTCGCAGCCCTCGGTATGCAGAAAATCTTCCAGCCCGTCGTTGCCTATCGAGCAAAACTTCACATACAGTTCGCCCGTAACGCATATTTTCGGGCATTTTTTATGCACTGTTTTTACTTTTGAAAAGTCGCTGCATATGCGGTCAAACACTTTTCCCATACTGTAAGGAAGAATAAGTCTGCCGCTTTCAAAGGCTTTTGACAGCCGTTTTCTCCACACGCAAACAAGTCTGCGGCATTCTTCCCTGCTCTTTTCATATGGCGAGATACAGTTATAAAGGTGCATGAGCAGGTCGCTGTACATTACCGCGGCGCAGGCGGTGAGCAGCATTTTCAGGTTTACGGAAAATCCGCTATGTTTTTCAACGCCGCTGACGTTTAAAGATATTACGGGAACGTACCCCATGCCTGCCTTTACAAGCGCCTTTCTGAGCAGATGTATATAGTTGCAGGCTCGGCAGCCTCCGCCCGTCTGCGGAAGCAAAAGCGCGGTCTTATGCGTATCGTATCTGCCGCTTTTCAGAGCGGTGACAAACTGCCCGATGATAAGGTTTGCAGGGTAGCAGATGTCATTGTTTGAATACTCCCAACCGGCGGCGATGACCTCTCCGGAAAAGTGAGAAAGCACCTGCGCTTTATATCCGCCTGCTCTGAAAGCATATACAAGCAGCGGAAAATGAAAGTCAAGCATTGACGGAATAAGCACCGTATGCGTTTTCTTCATTTCCTTTGTAAACTTGGCATACGGGGTGCGGCGTGTGCCGTTCATTATATCAGCCCCGAAAAGCCCATAAAGCTCAGTGACACTATAGAAGCCGCGATAAGCGTTGCAGGTACGCCTTTGAAAGTTTCGGGCAGTTTTGAATCGTTTATCCTGCTTCTTACGCCCGAGAACAGCAGCAGCGCGAGGGTAAAGCCCACGCCCGTGCCAAAAGCGTTTACTACCGACTGCGCTATATTATAGCTTTCGTCAACGTTTGTTATGGTAACGCCGAGGACAGCGCAGTTGGTGGTGATAAGCGGAAGATATATGCCGAGCGCCTTATACAGCGGCGGCATGAGCTTTTTTATTATCATCTCGACCATTTGAACGAACATCGCTATAACGAGTATGAACGCCACTGTTTTAAGGTAGGTTATCTCAAAATGCTCGAGCAGCTTGTATATTGGGTATGTTATCACGGCGGCGCACACCATTACGAATATTACAGCCGCGCCCATTCCCACCGAGCTTTTCATCTGCTTTGAAACGCCCAGAAACGCGCATATTCCCATAAACTGCGACAACACTATGTTGTTTACAAGCACTGTTCCGACAAGTATAAGTATGTATCCCATATGCGCCCTCCTTACTTAGCTGCTGCCGCTTCGCAGCTTTCCTTGCCTGAGCAGGCGGCTGCATTCGGACAGTTTTCACAGCTGATCTCTTTAGGCGGCTTGCGTTTTGCAAGTTTGTTTATTATGGCAATAAGGCAGCCGAGCACGAAAAATCCTCCTGCGGGCATTATGAATATCAGCGTGGGGTTATCGTGCACCCAAGGTATCTCTATCATAAGCTTTGTGCCTGCAAGCCAGGTTCCTGAGCCGACTATTTCGCGTATAGATGCCATAAAGAACAGTGCTAAGGTAAAGCCCAGCCCCATTCCAAGACCGTCCAGTGCGGAATGTATTACGGTATTTTTAGATGCGAAAGCCTCAGCTCTGCCAAGAATTATGCAGTTTACCGTAATGAGCGACAGGAATATGCCAAGCTCCGAATACATCTCGGGCAGATAGCCTTTCATCAAAAATTCAATAAGCGTTACAAAGCCTGCGATTATTACTATAAAGCATGGCAGCCGCACCGTGCCGGGTATCACTTTTTTCAGCATTGAGATGACGATATTCGAGCATACCAAAACGAACGTTGTGGCAAGCCCCATGCCTATGCCGTTGAACGCCTGCGTGGTTATGGCAAGCGTAGGGCACATACCTAAAAGCCCCACCAAAACGGGGTTTTCTTTGATTATGCCCTTGACAAATTCATGCATTGCGCCGTGTGTATTATCACTCACCGAAGATCGCCTCCCTGTTCTCGCTGTAAGTATTCACCGCGGTGGTTATGGCGGCTTTTATGCCCTTTGAAGAATACGATGCGCCGGTCACTTTATCTACAGAATTTACAGCAGCTTCATCATTTGCGCCTATAAACTTTGAAAGGTAATCCTTGTCGTTGACCTTTGTGCCGAGGCCCGGTGTTTCGCCGCAGGTTATGAAGGTTACCCCTGCGACTGCGCCGTTTTCGTCCATTCCGACAAGAACGTGTATACCGTCCTTGCTGTAGCCGTTTTCGTATATCTCAAAAAGGCACTGTTTTGTTTCTTTGTTGACTATCGCGGCTGTAACACCTTCAAATTCTACAACGTTGCCGTTTGCGTCTTTGAGTATCTCAAAATCATCGCTGCCGAAAACTTCCTTGCAGCCTGCTTTCAGCTCGTCTGTCATAACGCCTGTGTTGTCAACATATGTAAGTTCATACGCGCCTACAAGCAGCAGGCACACCAGAGAGCATATAAGGCACAGCACCAGCGACGGCATTATTTTTTCTTTAAAGAATTTCATACTGCCGCCTCCTTTGCCGCCGCCTTTTTCTCTTTCTTCTTCGCGCCGACGGGTCTAGCTCCTGTCAGCATATCTATATAAGGCGTAACTATATTCATAAGAAGTATCGAGAACGAAACGCCCTCGGGGTATGAGCCGTAAAATCTGATAACGCAGGTAATTATGCCGCAGCCTAAACCGAATATAACTTTTCCAAGCGTGGTTACAGGCGTTGTTACATAATCGGTAGCCATAAACAGCGCGCCGAGCATAAGACCGCCCGAAAGCACCTGATAGAGTGGATCTTCGCCTGCAAGCCATGAAAATGCCGCCACCGTACCAATGAACGCAACAGGCGTTGCAGGGGAGATAATTCTCATTCCGATAAGATACAGACCGCCAAGCAGCAGTGCAAAGGCGCACGTTTCGCCGAGGCAGCCGCGCACCGTACCCAAAAACAGATCGGAATAGCTTGCGGCTTTTGAAACGAGCGGAGTTGCTGTAGTTGCCGCATCATAGACTTCGGGTTGCAGCATGGGGTCTGTCCACGCTGTCATAGCCGATGGGAACGACAGGAAAAGCACTATTCTGCCGACTATTGCAGGGTTTGCAAAGTTGTTGCCTAATCCGCCGAACAGCTGTTTTACTATAACTATCGCAACAAACGTGCCGAGTATTGCCATCCAGTAAGGCAGGCTGCGCGGAAGATTAAGCGCAAGTATCATGCCGGTTACAGCCGCCGAAAGGTCGCCCGTCGTGTCGGGGCGTTTCATTACAAGAGTGCAAAGTCTTTCCCAGATTATCGCCGAGCCTGTGCATACCCCGACGAGTATCAGCGCTCTGCCGCCGAAAATAAGCGTTGCGGCAATAACGGCAGGGAGCAGCGCTATCAGAACGTTGCCCATTATCTTAGATGTTGCCGCCCCTGCCCTTATATGCGGCGACGGCGAAACTATAAGTTTATCCATTCAGGCGCGCTCCTTTCCTACTGTCTTAAAAGCTCTT
>CANRDG010000125.1 GCA_947629275.1 uncultured Clostridia bacterium
TGTCTTCTGCTTCTGCCCTGCCGCGCACGCCGCCGAAGTCTTTCAAAAGTTCTGCGCATTTACTGCCGTCAAAGCCCATAGCTTCCATAGCAGCTATAACACCCAGCGAGTTTGAAATGTTAAAGTCGCCCGGCATAGGAAAGTACACCTCAAAACTGCCCTTCGCGCTATTGCAGGTGTAGCTTACGCCGCGCTCAGAAAAAGCACAGTCGCAGGCTTTAAAGTCGGCGTTTTCGCACTTTTCGCCAAAAGATATTTTATCACAGTTTATCTCGCTGAAATAGCGTTTGCCGTACTGTGTATCAATATTTATAACAGCCTTTTTGCAAAGCGAGAACAGTATCTTCTTCGCCTGATAGTAATTTTCCATACTGCCGTGAACATCAAGATGATCCTGCGTTAAATTCGTAAACACCGCCGTGTCGAACACGCAGCCGTCAACTCTGCCCTGCTCAAGCCCCTGCGAGGATACCTCCATAACGCAGTATTCGCAGCCCTTGTCGACCATATTTCTGAAAAGTTCAAACAGGTCATACGGCTCAGGGGTGGTTCTTTCCGTATGAAGAATCTCGTCGCCTATCTCGTTTTGGCAAGTGCCGATAAGCCCCGTTTTGTGCCCCATTTTTGTCAGCAGATATTTTATCACCGTCGTGGAAGTCGTCTTGCCGTTAGTGCCCGTAACGCCTATGAGTTTGAGCTGCCTCTCGGGGTGCAAAAACCACGCCGCGCAAAGGTGCGGGAAAAACCTCCTGCTGTCAGGAACTATTATTTGTCTGTCAAGCCCCATATCGCGCTCAACTACCACCGCCACCGCGCCGTTTTCAAGCGCTTTAGCAGCATAGTCGTGACCGTCAAAACTTCCACCCTTTATACACACGAAAAGTCCGCCTTTTTTAAGCTCCTTTCGCGTGTCGCACGATATATCTGTTATCTCTGTGTCGGCAAGAGCAGTTTGCGCTATGCCGTCTATAAGTTCATACAGCTTCATGTGTTTTGCCCCTTTGCGAAATTTATGTAAGATGTTACTGCGACGATACCGTCTGCGGATAGAACGTTACCGAAACTATCTGACCTTTGTATACCATCATGCCGGCTGCGGGGTTTTGATCGTAGCCTGCCGTTGCACCCGGTTCGTAAGCCGCGCTTCCGTTGGGCAGCAGATTCAAGCCTGCTTCGTCCAAAGCCGCCTGCGCCTGCTCCAGAGTAAGACCTGCCAGCGACGGCACTGTGGTAGTCTCCGCAACGGCATTTTGGTCGGTGTACAGTATTACAGTTCCGCCCTTTCTCATAGAACCAGACGACGGCACTTGCGTTACCACGGAATCGCCCGTTCCCACAACGTTTACTTTAAGACCAAGAGCCTCCAACGTTGACTTGGCATCTTTAACATCGGAATACTCGGTGTTCTTAACAACAACAGCTATCTTGCTGAGTTCTTCTTCGGTATATTCGGGGTATATGCCCATATACGGCAGAATGTTTTCAAGCACTTCTCTTGCATACGGCGCTGCCACCTGGCTTCCGTAATACTCGCCGTTCTGCGGATCGTCAACAATGATAAGCACAATCACCTGCGGGTCGTCGGCAGGCGCAAACGCACAGTATGAGCCGACATAATCCTGAGTTCCCGTGGGGTCTATGTCTATCTTTTGCGAAGTACCCGATTTTCCGCCTATTTTGTAGCCCTGTATGTAGGCGTTGCCGCTCTTGGCGTTTTCAACGACGTACTCCAGTATCTCTCTCATCTTCGCGGAAACTTCTTCCGAGATGACCTGTCTCTTTACAACAGGTTCAAAGTCTTTAACAACGTTTCCGTTTGAGTCTATTATCTTGTCAACCACCTGAGGGGTGATAAGGTAGCCGCCGTTTATTACGGCAGAATATGCGGTTATCATCTCAATGGGGGTTATCTTGTTTGCCTGACCGAAAGAGCTTGATGCAAGGTCAACTATGCTCATGTCGTTCTTATTAACAAATATGCTTGAAGCCTCGCCCGGCAGGTCAATACCCGTGGGTTCGGTAAAGCCGTATGCCTCAAAATAGTCGCCGAAAAGCTCCGTGCCGAGTGTCTGACCTATCCTTATAAAAGCCGGGTTGCAGGAATTCATCATCGCATCGCGAAGCGTCTGCATACCGTGGTCATATGTAGCCCAACAGTGGTACGGTATATCAGCAACCTGCACCACCTGACCGCACTGAAATCCCTGTTCAGTAGTAATGGTTTGTTCTTCAAGCGCCGAAGAAGCCGTTATTACCTTGAATACCGAACCGGGGTAATAAATCTCCGAAACGGCTTTGTTTTTCCACTGTGTAGCCCACGCCTTGCTCTGCGCCTCGGTCTTTTCGTCGCCTTCGGGCATGGCTGCAATAGCAGCCGCAACGCCGGGGTCAAGTATATCAGCAGGGTTATTAAGGTCATAACCGTATGTGGTAGCCATGGCAAGCACCGCGCCCGTGTTGGGATCCATTACTATGCCCGTTGCCCTCTCTTTCGGCGCGTGTGTTTCAACGCACTTTTGCAGGGCATTTTCAAGCGCTGACTGTATCGGTATCTTGATATTCAGCACCAGCGAATCCCCTGCCTGCGCATCGTAAGACTGCTTGTATTCATAGGGTATCTCGTTGCCCCTGTTGTCGGTGGCAATAAGTGTTTTGCCGTCAACGCCTGAAAGATAATCATCATAATAAGCTTCAAGACCGTATATGCCATAGCCGTCGTAATGCAAATGACCTATGACCGAAGCCGCCAGCGTGTTTTCGGGGTAAAACCTCTTTGAAGATTCCGTAGCCCCAATGCCGCTTATGCCGTTTTCCTGAGCATATTCGCGTATCTCGTCCGCCTTGTCCTTTTCAACGTTCTTCTTTATCTCCTGATAGCGGTTCTCTTTCATGCATTTTGAAAGGATCTCCGACTGCTCCGTTTCGAGCATCTGCGAAAGGCGCTGCGTTATGCCGTCAAGTGTAAGCGGCTGCACCACTTCAACTTTCGGATCCTCGGCGTGCTGCTTTATTGAAAGCTCCGCCGCTTCTTCGCTGTCCTCGATATTCTTGCGTATCAGAACGGGATCTACATAAATGGTGTATACCGTTGCGCTCTGCGCCAGAATATCCATATTCGCGTCGTATATAGCTCCGCGCGGCGCAGTTATCGTCGTACTTTTAAGCTGCTGAGAGCTTGCAAGCTCCTGCCACTGCGAGGCGTTGACTATCGAGATCTTCACCATTGTGTATATAAGGTAGCCTATCACTATAAAAATAACAGGCCATATAAAGCCGTTCAGCCTTTTTTTCATTGAGGAACTGGGCTTGTCGGACATTCTTTTTCACCTCATTTAGCGCTTTTGTACATTTAATACGAATAAGAAAGCTAAGTCTAACCTAAATAAGATCAAACTCAACTTTCTGTAATTATCTTATTCATTCTATGCCGAGATATTCCTTTACACTTTCAAACCAGTCCTTTATCGAGGCAAAGAAACCTTTTTCCTCTTTTTTGACTACTTCCGAAACGGAATCGACAGGCACTTCAACAAATTCGACCTGAGACTTGTCAAGCTTTGTAAGACCCAGCGTATTTTCGGCATAATCTTCCACCGCCGTAACGCTCGTTCTCGCCGCAAGCTGCGCTTCCAGATTTGTACATTCGTCCTGAAGCTGTGAAAGCTGCGCACTCATTTTTGACTGCTCTGCCGTCAGCCTGCTCATGTCTATTTGGTTCGATATGACCCCTGCCAGCACCACAACGGCGACTATGGCAGGCACCAGTATCTCAATGAGAGGAAATATCGGCGATTTTTTGTTTGCGTTTGCCTTATGCTGTATGTTGTTTTGCGGCTGCTCCTGCGGCGGCACGTACTCATACTCATCATCGTAATCGTAGTAATCGTCGTCGTAGTCGGGCAGGTCATACGCCAGATTGCTCTGTATCCTTGCCAATATCCCTCACCTCTTTTGCCTGGGCGCAATGTTTTGCTCTCTTATTTCTTTTGTTCGTTTGTTTCTCTTTTTTGTACGTTCTTTTGTTGTTCTTTCTTTTTTGTTTGTACTTTGCACAAGCTACAGTTTCTCTATAATTCTAAGCTTTGCGCTGGAACTTCTGTGGTTTTCCTCAAGCTCCTTTTCGCCTGCCGTTATAGGCTTGCGGTTTACGAGCTTTCCGCGCGGCTTTTTACCGCACACGCACACGGGAAAATCGGGCGGACATTCACAACCTCTGCAATAGGCTGCAAACCTCTGCTTTACAAGTCTGTCCTCCAGCGAGTGGAATGTGATAACACACAGCCTGCCCGTCGGTCTCAAAGCGTCAAACGCCTTGTCAAGGGCAAGAGACAGATGCTCAAGTTCCTCGTTCACAGCTATTCTTATAGCCTGGAACGTTTTTTTGCACGGATTTTTTTCTCTCTTTGCTTTTGCCGGCACTGCACTTTTTATTATCTCTGACAGTTCACCGGTAGTATCGATCTTCTTTTGTTCTCTACACTTAACTATTGCCGACGCGATATTTCTTGCATATTTTTCTTCGCCATACTCAAAGATGATACGTGCGAGTTCCTTTTCCGACCACCCGTTCACGATATCTTTAGCCGAAATACCCTCCTGGCTCATTCTCATGTCAAGAGGTGCGTCAAGGCGATAAGAAAATCCCCTTTCCGCCGTATCCAGCTGATGCGAAGACACTCCTAAATCTAAAAGTATCCCGTCCACGCTGTCAATACCCTGCTCGCTCAACACCCTGTCAAGCTCAGAGTAATTAGCTTTTATAACGGTTGCGTTAAAACCTTTCAGCCGCTCTTTCGCCGTCTCCACCGCAGTGGGATCACGGTCTACAGCCAGCAGCCGACCATTCGTCAGCCTTTTTGCTATTTCGCATGAATGACCTGCTCCGCCCACAGTCCCGTCAACATAAATGCCGTCGGGCTTGATATCAAGCCCATCGATACATTCGCGAAGCATTACCGGCAGATGATGAAATTCCAACTAGAAATTCAACTCCTCCATCTGCGCCATGATGTTGTCCTCATCAATGCGGCTGTTGAGCGCGTCCCAAGTAGCCTTATCCCATATCTCCGCTCTGTCGCCAACGCCCGTTACTATTATCTCTTTATCGAGCTTTGCGAACTCACGCAGATTTTGCGGGATAAGTATCCTTCCCTGCTTGTCGGCTGTTACCTCGCTCGCCCACGAGAGGAAGAACCTCTGTAAATCTCTGCCCTTTGACATCGGCAAAGCATTTATCCTTGCCGCCATTGTGTCAAAGACATCTGAAGCATACGCAAACAAACAGCCGTCCAGACCTCTGGTAACTACGAATTGCTCGCCTAATATCTCTCTAAGCTTTATAGGAAAGCTCATTCTGCCTTTTATGTCCATCGACTGTGTAAACGATCCTGTCAAGCTTGACAAGCAACTCACCTCCCGTTTGGTCTTTTCAGATTTGAAAGCATTATTTAGGGAATGAACACCACTATTTAACACTTTTCACCGTTATGAGACCATTATACATTATTAAATTGCAGAAATCAAGCCTGCGCGCCGTTTGCAGCGGTGACGTTTTATACAATTTTTATAATGCGATTTTTGTATATTATGCACAATAAGTCCCATTTTTCGGTCTTTTATCGGCGTGCGTCAGCGTACCCGCTAAATTGTA
>CANRDG010000126.1 GCA_947629275.1 uncultured Clostridia bacterium
AGTTATGCGCTGCGCATTTTGGTGGTCTGCCGCTGCGCCATTACTAAGCGGTAGTACACGCCCTTTTGCCGCATAAGCTCCTCGTGCGTGCCAAACTCAGCAAGCCTGCCCTTGTCCAGCACTATAAGCCTGTCGGCGCGCGCAAGAGTTGAAAGCCTGTGCGCTATGGCTATGGTAGTTCTGCCGTAGGTCAGCCTGCCGAGAGCCTCTTGTATCTGCCGCTCGGTCTCTGTGTCGAGCGAAGCAGTCGCCTCATCAAGTATGATTATTTTCGGGTCGTGCAGAATGGCTCTCGCAATTGCCACCCTCTGCCTCTCGCCGCCCGAGAGCTGATAGCCCTTGTTGCCCACGCGCGTGTTGTAGCCGTCGGGCAGTTTGGTTATGAAGTTGTGCGCGTTGGCTATTTTGGCAGCCTCCACCACCTCGCCAAAGGTTGCATCGGGCTTGGCGTATGCTATGTTTTCAAGCACCGAGCCGTCAAACAAAAACGTTTCCTGCAAAACCACGCCCATTTGGCTTCTAAGCCGCTTTTGCGATATACTGCGTATGTCAACGCCGTCTATCAGTATCTCGCCGTCGGTAACATCATACAGCCGCAGTATAAGGTTTATAAGCGTCGATTTGCCCACGCCCGAGTGACCCACAATGCCTATCATCTCGCCTTTGTTTATTTTAAGGCTGATGTCTTTCAGCACGGGCGCATACTGCTGGTAGCCAAAGTACACGTTCTTCATTTCAATATCGCCCTGAATGTCAAGGTCAACGGGCTTTTCGCTTTCTGAAAGTCCGCTGTCGTCTTCCAATACTTCAAAGACCTTGCTTGCCGAAACTGCGGCATCTGCAAGCTCACGGGGGATATTTATAAACCACCGTATCGGCTCATACAGCATTGAAATATAGGTGGTGAACTGCACCAGCTGACCTAGCTGCATTGTGTGACCCAGCACCAGCCGACCGCCAAACAGCAGCACAAGATAGTTGCCTATAGTCATTACAAATTCAGAGAACGGTATGGTGAGATACCACACTATCTCGGCGCGAACGCTTGCCTTTGCGGCTTTGAGCGAATAACCCGTGTACCGCTGAACTTCCTGCACCTCGGTGCCGTATGTTTTTACAACGCGTATGCCGTTCAGAATATCGTGCAGAACAGAGTCATGCTCGGTAAGGTTGCGCCATACTCTCGTGTACCTTACCGACATTGTTCTGAACAGCTTTTTGGTAAGTATGAAAACTATCGGTATCGGCAAAACGGTAAGCAGCGCAAGCTTCCAGTTCATACAGAAAATTATTATCACCAGCGCAACGAGCGAGATGATGTGTATAACAAGGTCTTTGCCCTTTTCGGTAACGAAGTTTTCAAGCTTTGCCGCATCGCCCGAAACTCGCCTGATAAGCTCGCCTGCGGTCTTTTTCGTAACTGCCGACATCGACAGCGACTCGCTCTTTGCAAAGACATCTTCGCGCAGTTTTTTGCCCATGCCCAGCGCCACTTTGAACGAGCATTTCACGTTCAGATGATCCGGTATAGACGACAGCGCGACCAGTGTGACAAGCGTTATTGCAAGCGTTAAAAAGCCTGCCCAGTCGGCATTTTGCGGCACCGCGTAATCGTCTATTATGTGCCGCGTTATGTTGGGTACTATTATCCATATTATCTGCGAAATTATCGAGCATATAACAGCTGTTATGAAATACTTTTTAAAAGGTTCAACGCGCTTTGCCAGCTTTAAAAACAGCCGCGACTTTTTCGCGCAGAACGGACATTCCTTTGCGCCGTCCAGCGCAATTCCGCACTTGGGGCAAACGGGTTCGTCAGCATCGGTCTCGGTTATCAGCCTGCCCGTGCGAAGATAATAGTCAAGTATCTTGCAAAGCTCCGCATAGCGCAAAAATTCCTGCTGCCTGAAAATGCAGACAGCTATGCTCTCGCCGCTTTTCAGAACGCCCGTCATCATCGAAGTACCTATCATCTGTTCGCACTTGAATTCTTCAAACTCGTCTATGTACCGCCTGCAAACTTCCTTGTCGTCAAGATAGGTTATTATCTCGCTGTCGGTAACGCAGGTATGACCGCGCACAATGTTGGCGTCGGTGTCCATATCATACGGCAGAGAGAAGATGACTTCGCTCTCGGTTACTCCTTTCGGAAATGATGTTTTTAAGTTCATACTGAATATTCCTCTGTTATGTAAATAATTCTATGTTTGCCACGCTCTTTTTATCGAGGCGTTTTTCTATGTCGTCGCAGTAATACTTGTTGCCGTCAACGTCGCATACATACAGATACTTGCCGCCTATCAGCTTGAAATTTCTGTACCAGTCGCGTATGCAGAGCGTTTTTTCTCCTGCGTTCGTGGCGGCTTTCACAAACAGCGAGCCGCGCATATTTTCTTTTATAGAATAAACCTTAGTTATCAGCGGCATATAGTATTTATACTCTAAAAAGTTATCTATAAGCTCAAACTGCTCTTTGCTCATCTCGCGTATGTCGCGTATAACGCCCACCTCGCAAAACTCTTTTTCATCGTTCTCATAGTTTACGCTGACGTACTCAAACTTTGAGTAAAACGGCTGCAAGCGCGTAAGGTTTATTTTTTTGTATGTTCTGCCCTGAAATACAAGTGTCATAAAGCCGCTCTCCTCTTTGCTGAAAGTCAGCTCTTTCGGGTCTAAAATAACAAGCTTGTCAGCCTCGAAAATTTCTTCATCTAAAGAATTTATATTCTTCATGTCGTTCAAATCGCTCACTCCTTTGCGAGTATCATGTGTTTATTCCTGCATGAACTGAAGCGCCTGCGACTGCAAGCTGTACAGCTCAAAATACTTGCCCTTTTTGCGTATAAGCTGATCGTGCGTGCCCATTTCTTTAAGCTCGCCGTTTTCTATAACGCACAGCATATCAGCATCACGCAAGGTAGAAAGCCTGTGCGCTATCGAGATGATAGTCCTGCCCTTTTTAAGGTCATCAATTGCCGACTGTATCTTTCTTTCGGTGCGCGTATCCATAGAAGCCGTAGCCTCATCGAGTATAAGAATATTCGGCTTTTGTATGATAGCGCGCGCTATAGATATCCTCTGTTTTTCACCGCCTGAAAGGTTCACATTGCTTTCGCCTATCATGGTGTTGTAGCCGTTTGGCAGGCGCGAGATAAATTCATGCGCGTATGCTGATTTTGCCGCCTGAATTACTTCTTCCATCGCAGCTTCGGGGCGCGCGTAACGTATGTTATCGGCGATAGAGCCTATGAAAAGATACGTTTCCTGCGATACTATGCCGATATTTTTTCTTATGTCCGCAAAGCTGAGTTCCTTTATCGGATAGCCGTCTATGGTTATCTCACCGCCCGTTACGTCATACAAACGCGCCATAAGATTTATAATGGTAGACTTTCCTGCGCCCGTTTTGCCGACTATGCCGAACATATGCCCTGCCTCTACCTTGAAAGAAACATCTTTAATTACCGGCAGACCTGCTTCATACTCAAAAGTTACGTTTTTAAGCTCTATATCTCCACGAAGCTCTTTGACCTTAACAGGGTGGTCGCTCTCTTTTACGGTGGGTTCGCTGTCGATTATCTCAAACATACGCGAGGCTGCATCTATGCACCTTGCCCAGCGGTCGCCTATCCACGAAAAGAAGTGCATAGGCTCATATGTCATGTTGGTGTATGAAATAAGCGCCGCAAGCGCGCCGAACTGTATGTAGCCCTTTATCACCATGTACGCGCCGAGGCAAAACACCGACTGATTTATAAACCGCAGAGCTGCCCATATGAACGGCGATGTGTTCGCCACGCGCTCGTTTATGCGCACGCTGACCTCAAAAGCCGCGGTGTTTTTAAGGTTGTAACGCTTGGATTCCTCATCCTCTTTGGCAAACGCCTTTACAACTCTCTGACCGTTCATAACGTCAGAAAGCACCGAGTTTGCGCTTCGTGTGGCAATGTCAGACTTTCTGTAGTATTTTCTTTGCGATCTTGCAAACCGCGTTTGAACAACGTTTATAAGCGCGACTGAAAGTATAGTGCTAAGCGCAAGTATAGGGCTTATTATCATCATTATAACGGTTATGCCTATGATAGTAACAATATTTCGCAGACCGTAAGGCACAATATCCGTGAAGAACCAGTAGATGTTCTGGCTGTCGCGGTCAACGCGCGACATAAGCGACCCTGTTTGCTTGCTTGTGAAAAATTCATACGAAAGGTTTTGCAGCGATGCAAATATTTTCGCACGCAGCTTGTGAGTTACCATGGGCGTTATGCGCGAGGTGATTATGCCGGAAACCACCCTTATAACCATTGACAAAAGATCGACAGTAATTATCAGCATAACGATCAGCATTATCTGACCGTAGTATTTGCCGCCCTTGGTAAGCACTTCGTCATAGAGCATCTGCGCGCTGAAAACGGGGGCTAAAACGCTCAAAGCGGTACTTATCGCGAGGGTGACTATCATCAGTATAACTTCCACGCGAAACTCTTTGAACATTCCCATAAGCCGCAGAAAAATACTGTGTTTGTCAACGCAGTAAGGGCATACGGGGCGGTTGGGGTCGGGAAATCTCTCGCCGCACACGGGGCAGTATATCTTGGATTCTTCGAGTAATCTGTCGTCTATCGGCGTGCCGTCAATGGTACTATTCACCCTTTGGCAGAACTTTTCAAACTTATCCGAAAAGCCTAATGAGAACCGCGAAAGCGCAAATTCTTTTCCGTTTACGTCCTTCGCCATAAGACGCGCGGCATTCTGGTAGCGGTCAACATACAGCCGCTTTATGTCTTTCAGCTCATACAAATTAAAGTCGGTAACGTCAAAAGCCTCCAGCGACTTAGCCTTTTCGCTGCGCTTTTTCTTTGCGTATTTTTCATAGCCCGTTATCACATACAGCTCATCTTTGCAAAATGTCACATATGTGTCAATATAGCAGCCCTCGCCGTCAAGATCACTCTTCACGCAGTAAAGCAGCTCGTCGGTCATAACGCCGCGCTTTTGCAGCTGCTGCAAAATTTCGGGGTGCATTATATCAAAATACTTCATCATACAGCATCATCTCCCGATTATTCGGGCTTTCCTTTCTAAAGTGTAAAATCAAACGCGCCCTGACATTCATGCCAAGGCGCGCAAAGCTATCGTTTTCCATTTTCCATAACATATATCGCAGTCTATTTGACAGGTATGGGCATGGTGACCTTGTGAACGCATAAAATGCCGGTGTTTAGTGTGTTTAATATGTTTGTTTTCTCATGCTCTATCTTTGCATGAGTATATCTTACTATTGTCATCATGTCCACCCCTTTCTTTTTAATTTATTATCAGTGTATAAATTGTGTTTTTATACTTGACTTCATAATTATAAACCGAAACTAATTTATTGTCAAGAGGTTTTATACAATTTTTTATATAAATATTTTCCACCACAGCAATGTTAATATTTTAATATAAGAAAAGCCAAACAGCAGTAACCATTTTATAACTAAAATGTTCAAAAGGCTACAAATGCGGCGTTTAGGGCTGCAAAGCGGTTGACAAACTGCTTGTTTTGCGGTACAATATAGATGTATGTTTTTTATAGACTACCAATTTGAAAGGAAATGATATAAATGGGACTTACACTTACCGAGAAAATTTTGAAAGCTCACGT
>CANRDG010000127.1 GCA_947629275.1 uncultured Clostridia bacterium
GCAGTAAAAGGCACTTTCGGCTATAAGGCTGATATTGATATTTCGCAGATATCTTCCGACACGCGCACGATAAGCGAGGGCTCTGTTTTCGTGTGCCTTAAAGGCGAGCGGTTTGACGGTCACGATTTTGCCGCGGCGGCTATGGAAAAAGGCGCGGTGGCTTGCGTTACCGAAAGACCCGTTGAGGGCGCAAAGTGCATAATAGTTGACAATACGTTAAAAGCTTTGGGCGATATAGCAAGATACTACCGCAAAAAGTTTACAGACCTGCGCGTGGTTGGCGTTACAGGCTCGGTGGGCAAAACGTCTACAAAAGAGATGATAAGCCTTGTGCTTTCGCAAAAGTTCAACACGCTGAAAACTCAGGGGAGCCTTAATAACGAGATAGGCTTGCCGCACACGCTTTTTGGAATAAGCAGCGATACGCAGGCGGCTGTGATTGAGATGGGTATGTCACATTCGGGCGAAATTTCGCGGCTTTCTTCTATCGCGCTGCCAAACGTATGCGTTATTACTAACATAGGTACGGCGCACATTGGCAATCTTGGCAGTCAGGAAAATATTCTTAAAGCGAAAATGGAGATACTTGACGGAGCGGATTATTACGCGCCTTTAATAGTGTGTGCAGACGATAAATATCTTGCAAGCGCGCCCAAACGCCCCGACAGACCTAAGTTTACATACTCTCTTTCTGACAAGCGCGCAGACGTGTATGCAAGTGACATCGAACGCGATGAAAACGGTTCGTCGTTTACCATAAATCACGGCGATGAGAAGATAAGGGCAAGGGTAAATGTTGCAGGCAGTCATAATATTTTAAATGCGTTGTGCGCTTACACGGTGGGCAGCTATTACGAGATAGAGCCGCAGAAAATGGCTCTGGCAATAGCGCAGTTTCAAACCGACGGCGTAAGGCAGAACCGCGTTGAGAAAAATGGCATAAGCTTTGTGCTTGACTGCTTTAACGCAAGCCCCGAGGCTATGAAAGCTTCCCTCGAAGTTTTCGGCGACAGCAAGGCGCAGGGCAGAAAAATAGCCGTGCTTGCCGATATGCTGGAGCTTGGGAAACAGTCCAAAAATTATCACAAAAGCGTTGGCGAAAGGTTTGCTTTAACGGGCGCTGATATGCTTGTATGCTACGGCGAAGATGCCGCACAGTACGCCGCGGGGGCAGTGAAAAAGGGCTTTGACAAAGAAAAATGTCATTGCTTTACAGACGAAAAAGAGCTTGAAGATTTTCTGAAAAGTGAGATAAAAACGGGCGACCTTGTGCTTTTCAAGGGCAGCCACGGCATGAAGCTGGATAAAGTTTATAAAGATTGTTTTGAATGATAAAAAACGGCGAAAGGAGGATCTGCTGTGACCAAAGACAGCGTAAGAGGCAGCGGTATCGAACACGTTTCGGCACAGTCGCGCAAAAAGCGCAGTGTGGCAGGCGCAAGAAAGACGAATAATTTTCGTATAGTGGGTATGCCGCTTGACAGGCCATTTTTGGTGATAGTGCTGATACTTCTCGTTATAGGTATACTTATGATGGGCTCTGCAAGCTATGTGTGGAGCATGAACGACTACGGCAACGGCACATACTATTTCAACAGGCAGACCTTGTTTGCTATAGTGGGTCTTGTGGGAATGTTCGCGCTGTCATTTCTCGATTACCACTTTTTCCAGAATACAAAAGTGGCATATATAGTTTTGGGTGTGGCGTTTTTTATAACGCTGATAACGTCGTTTGTCGGCAATGAGGTCGCAGGTGCAAGGCGCTGGATAGAGATAGGCGGCATAAGTTTTCAGCCGTCCGAGCTTTTGAAAGTTGCGTTCATTATAATATTTGCCTATCTCGGTGCGCTTAATTACCCAAAATTCAAAGATATACGCTATTCTATAGGCGCATATCTGCTGATACTTGCGCCGTGCTGTGGAGTGCTTGTTTTGCAAAGACACCTTTCGGGCGTGCTTATTTTCGGTCTTATCGGTATGATAATGATACTTATCTCGGGCGTGCCTATACGGCATTTTGCGCTGCTGTGTACGGTAGCAGTTATAGGCGCAGGGGGATTTCTGCTTTTGAAAATGGCAGGCAGCGGCAGCGGTTTCGGTTACATAACAGAGCGTATACAAAGCTGGCGCGACCCCACAAGCGACATTCTCGGCTCAACGCTGCAAACATATCAGTCGCTTATGGCGATAGGCTCGGGCGGCGTGTTCGGGCTGGGGTTCGGTCAGTCGCGGCAAAAGCACCTTTGGCTGCCTGAGGCACAAAACGACTTTGTATTCTCAATAGTCTGCGAGGAACTTGGCTTTGTGGGCGCAATGGCAGTTATAATACTGTTCGCGCTGTTCATATTCAGAGGATTCTATATCGCTTCAAACGCCCCCGACCGCTTCGGTATGCTGCTGTGTGCAGGCGTTACGGTGCAGATAGGCATACAGGCGCTTCTTAATATCGGCGTTGCTTGCAATGCATTTCCGAATACGGGTATAAGCTTGCCGTTTTTCAGCTACGGCGGCACTGCCACAATGGTGCAGCTTGCAGAAATGGGACTTATACTAAGCGTTTCGCGGCAGGCATCGCGGCAAGAGTAATTATTAAGAAAGGAAGATAGCTTTGCTGAGAGTATTGCTAGCAGGCGGAGGAACTTCGGGACACATAAACCCTGCCGTTGCCATTGCGGAGATAATCAAGAAAAACCGCCCCGATGCAGAGTTTTGCTTCGCAGGCACGCCAAAGGGCATTGAGAGCAGAATAGTGCGCGACTTGGGCTACCGCTTTGAGGAGATAGACGTTCACGGGTTTCAGCGGTCGTTATCGTTTGAAAATATAAAGAGAAATTTGCAGGCGGTAAAGTGCCTTATGTTCGCATCTTCCAGATCTAAAAAGATAATTAAGAGCTTTCAGCCCGACTTGGTGATAGGCACGGGCGGCTACGTGAGCGGACCTATAGTGCGTACCGCCGCGAAAATGGGCATAAAGACCGCTATACACGAGCAAAACGCATACCCGGGCGTTACAACGCGCATACTTTCTAAGAAAGTTGACAAGGTAATGCTGACCGTTATAGAGGCGAAAGAATATCTTGAAGACGATATAGACTATACAGTCACAGGTCTGCCCGTAAGAGCGGCGTTTTCAGCTATTGACAGGGCGGCAGCGAAGAGGCAGCTTGGTTTTGCAGAAGATGAGATATGCATACTTTCAACGGGCGGAAGCTTAGGTTCTCAGGTGCTCAACGAAAACGTTGCGCAGCTTATCAAGTGGGAGCAGGAAAGCGGCGCGAAAGTAAACCACATTCATTCTTACGGAACATATAAAGGCTACAGCGATTATGTTCAAAGGCTCGAGCAAATGGGTGTTCAGAATATCGAGGGCAGCAGGCTGTATGTCAAAGACTATATAAATATGCCGCTGTGTATGGCTGCGGCAGATTTAGTGATAAGCCGCTGCGGCGCAAATTCGCTTACCGAGCTTGAGGCGCTTGGCAGGGCGTCTATACTTATACCCTCCCCGAATGTTGCAGGCAATCACCAGTATCACAACGGCATGGTGCTTCACAACGCAGGCGCAGGAATAGTTATTGAAGAAAAAGATCTTACCGCGCAAAAGCTTATAGATACTGTAAAAGAGCTTTGTGTTGACGACGGCGGCGCAGAAAAATTACGTATGCTTTCCGAAAACGCAAAAAGGCTTTACATAAACGACACAGACGAAAGGATATATAACGCGCTCTATCAGCTTATAGCAGCGGTGGAGTGATTCACCGACTGCCCTTTAACGGCATATTATGACTTGTAATATGCTTTTAAAGGAGAGATAGCTTTATGCAAAGGCTGGTGATAGAGGGCGAGAAAAGACTTGTCGGAGAGATAGAGGTGCACGGTGCAAAAAACAGCGCCCTGCCGCTGCTTGCAGCCTGCGTCCTTTCAAGGGGCGAAAGCTGTCTGCATAACTGCCCTAAGCTTACAGATGTTTACGCCGCGTGCAGGATACTTTCCTGTCTGGGGTGCAAATGTGAGCGGCAAGGGGATACGGTGGTAGTCAATACCGACGGTCTTACTCATTTCAACGTCCCCGACGAACTGATGAGGGAGATGCGCTCGTCTATAGTTTTTCTCGGCGCGATACTGGGAAGAGTAGGCAAGTGCAGGCTTTCGTTCCCGGGCGGGTGCGAGCTGGGACCCAGACCTATAGATATGCACATCGCAGCGCTTAAGCAAATGGGTGCGACCATTAAAGAAGAACACGGCACGCTTGAATGTGACGTGGGAAACGGACTTAAAGGCGCTAAAATAGTGCTGTCGTTCCCGTCGGTGGGAGCTACGGAGAATATAATTTTGGCGGCTGTAACAGCGAAAGGCAAAACAGTTATACATAATGCGGCGCGAGAGCCCGAAATTTGCGATCTCGCACGCTTTCTGAACAAGTGCGGCGCGAAGATAGACGGCTATGGCGAAGATACCATTACCGTTCAGGGGGTCGAAAAGCTTTACGGCTGCGAGTATGACGTTATGCCTGACAGGATAGTGGCTGCAACGTATCTAAGCGCGGCGGCATCTACCTGCGGAGAGCTTACACTGCTGAACACGCGCACCGAGGATATAGAAAGCATTTTGCCCGTGTTTGAGCAAATGGGCTGTTCGCTGTATACATACGAAAACAAGATATACATAAACGCTCGCAGGGGGCTTAAAGCCGTAAAGACCATACGTACTATGCCTTTTCCCGGCTTCCCGACAGATGCGCAGGCGGTGGTAATGGCGGCTCTTGCAAAGGCAAGGGGTACGAGCGTTATGATAGAGAATATTTTTTCCAACCGCTTTCGCCATGTAGATGAGCTTGTGCGAATGGGCGCGGATATAAAAACCGAGGGAAAAGTCGCTATCATAGACGGCGTAAAAAGGCTTTCGGGCGCAAAGGTAAGAGCTTGCGACCTGAGAGGCGGAGCGGCGCTGGTGGTGGCTGCTCTCGGCGCTGAGGGAGTTACGGAAATAAGCGACATAAAGTTTATAGACAGAGGATATGAAGCAATAGAGCAGGCGTTTTCGTCTGTGGGAGGAACAATAAAACGCGTGCAATAGTGCAAGTCGCGCGGCAGGAGATGAAAAACATTGGCGATGAGGGATATTGAAAAACAAAACGTTGATAAGTCGGAGTATAAGGTCATAAACGGAAGCAGAGTAAAAGTTGGCAGACGCCGCAGGAGGAACAATCTGACTTTTTACTATTATATGGCGTTTTTTGTAGTGGTAATTACGGTTACGGTGCTTTCGGTAACGCTGCTGTTCAACGCCTCCGAAGTGGTGGTAAGCGGCACTGAGCTTTATTCCTCCGAGCAGATACGTTTGATTTCCGGCGTTGAACAGGGCGACAACCTGATAAGGCTCGACACCCACACCGCCGAACAGTGCGTGCTTGACAGTCTTTCTTACGTTGACGATATAAAAGTGCTGAGAAGCTTTCCGAGCAGGATATCTATAAAGGTGACAGAGGCAGTGCCGAAAGCTAACATAGAGCGGGACGGCAAGTATTACGTTGTAAGCGAGAGCGGCAAGATACTTGAAGCAGGACTTGACAAGCCCATGAGCGGTCTGA
>CANRDG010000128.1 GCA_947629275.1 uncultured Clostridia bacterium
GACAGAATCGAGAACGCGCCTATAGTTAAGCTTGCGAATACTATTATTGAAAACTCTCACCGCCATGAGGCTACCGATATTCATATCGAGCCGTTTGAAACTTATACCAGAATAAGAGTCCGCGTAAACGGCGACCTTGTTGAACTTATGCCGCCTATCTCAAACCTGATACACGGTCCTCTGATAACAAGATATAAGATACTCAGCGGCATGAATATCGCAGAAAAGCGTATACCGCAGGACGGTCGTATGTCAGCCGATGTTGACGGTACGCACCTTGACCTTCGTGTGTCCAACCTGCCTACCGTTCACGGCGAAAAGGTCGTTATACGTATACTTGCTACAGGTAACGTTGCTTCAAGAAAAGTTACCGACCTTGGTATGAATGATACCAACTATCAGAAGTTTATCTCTATGCTGAAAGTTCCGCAGGGCGTTATGCTCGTTACAGGACCTACAGGTTCGGGTAAAACTACTACTCTTTATGCGGCTCTCGGTGAAATGGCTAAACCTAACGTTAACGTTATTACCGTTGAAGACCCTGTCGAAAAGGAGATCGAGGGTATCAACCAGTGTCAGATAAACGAAAAAGCAGGCATGACTTTTGCTGCCGCGCTTCGTTCTATACTCCGTCAGGACCCTGACATCATAATGGTCGGTGAGATGCGTGACCAGGAAACTTCCGAAATAGCCATACGTGCCGCTATAACAGGACATATGGTGCTTTCAACGCTCCACACCAACGACGCAGCTTCTACCGTTACCCGTCTTGTGGATATGGGCGTTGCACCGTACATGGTGGCTACTTCGCTTATCGGTATAGTTGCACAGCGTCTTACTAAAGTTCTTTGCCCTAAGTGCAAGAAAATGCGTATGAGCGCCGCCGAGGATAACGAACTTCTCGGTATAGATCACAGCGTGCCTATATATGATGCTGTAGGCTGCTCAGAATGTTCAAATACAGGCTATAAAGGCCGTACCGCTATACATGAGATACTTCTTTGTACTTCACGAATGGCATCGCTGATAACTTCCGGCGCAAAGGCTGACGCTATAGCAGTTCTGGCAAAAGAAGAGGGAACAAGACTTCTTAGAGATAACGTTGCCGACCTCGTTCAGGAGGGCAAAACTTCAATGGAAGAGCTTATCCGTGTAACTTATGCAGTTTAATATACCTTATTAAATATTAGGAGGAAAACAAAGTGGCTACTGTAGACATTGACAAAATACTCGACGAGGCAAGAGCCTTGGGCTGTTCAGACCTTCATTTTACCGTTGGTATACCGCCTATAGTAAGGCAGGGCGGTAACCTCAGAAAGCTCTCATCTTATACGGAAATGACCGAGATAGACATTCTCCGTATCTGCGAGGCTATGTGTAACGAAAGACAAAAAGCTTCGATCAAAGATCATAACGATACCGACTTTACGTTCGTATCTAAGAGAGGCTTTCGTCACAGAGTAAACGTTTATCGCCAGAGAGGCAATACCGCTATAGCGATACGTCTTCTGAGAAACGATATACCTACTCTTTCAGATTTGCAGCTGCCTCCCGTCCTTGCAGATTTTGCAATGCGCCCCCGTGGACTTGTTTTGGTAACAGGTCCTACAGGTTCAGGCAAGTCTACAACGCTTGCCGCTATGATAGACCATATAAACGTCAATAAATCGGTACATATCATCACTATAGAAGACCCTATAGAGTATATGCACGGTCATAAGAGATGTATGGTGAACCAGCGTGAGATAGGTCAGGATATTTCGAGCTTCTCAATGGCTCTGCGTGCAGCGCTTCGTGAAGACCCCGATATTATCCTCGTTGGTGAGATGCGTGACTACGAGACTATCGAAGCTGCGGTTACAGCAGCTGAAACAGGACACCTTGTTATGAGTACACTTCATACCACCGACGCCGCTTCAACTATCGACCGTATAATCGACGTTTTTCCAGCGCACCAGCAGCACCAGATAAGAACGCAGCTTGCTTCCGTTCTGGTAGGTATATGTACGCAGACCCTCTGTCCGACACTCGACGGACTTAACCGTGTTGCCTGCTGTGAGATACTTAACGCTACCGACTCTATAAAAGCTATGATACGTGACGATAAGGTACACCTCATCGGCTCGTCAATGCAGACAGGTAAGCAGTTCGGAATGCAGACCATGGATCAGGAGCTTGCAAGGCTCGTAAAGAATAAGGTCATCTCTATGGAAGTTGCAAGAGAAAAGTGCATAAGCTCTCAGGAACTGAAGAGATTTATAGCAATGCAGTAAATTTTGAAATACATAAAACGGTGGGTAAATGTTACCTGCCGTTTTTACATTTTAAAGTAATTTGCTATATCAGTAATTGAGAAATTTGTATAAATTCCATAAAATAATTTCTGTGAGCAAATAAATTTCACATTTTAGTTGACGTTTAGAAATATTTATGTTATAATTAGTTCATAAATTATAATAGGAAGGGATATGCTCACTATGAATAAAAAGGGCTTCACGCTTGTAGAACTTATAGTTGTAATAGCAATAATAGGTATACTTGCAGCAATACTTGTGCCGGCTATGATAGGATATATCAACGATTCAAAGCTCTCGTCAGCAAATTCTTCGGCTAAAACAGCGTATAATGCGGTGCTGGTGTATGCGCAGAAGTGTTATTCAGCGAGCAATTTGCTGCGCCCTACAGCAGATGATGAGGAAGGATATTTAATAATGAATTTGCAAAACTGCGGCTCGGTAGATATGCCGCAGGCATCAGAATATAAAGGTGATGCTAATACGGGAGCGGTGGGCTCAATGGAAGATGTTCTGAGCAGAGCGCTTGAATCAACGCTCGGCGTGAATGCGAACGGCAGTTGTGCTAAGGTCTACATAGGAAGCAATGGATTTCCTATAGCGGTCGCGTGGTCAAGAAGCGAGGAAGACAGGTTTGTAGGCTGTTACCCCGACCAGACCGAAAAGGCAACTGACGGCGGAATAAATGATTTTGAATTTTCTTTGTAAGCAGTAAAATTTAAGCCGAGGGCAAAATGTCCTCGGCCTTTTGTTTTTGTTTGATAAGTTACTGCTCTTCACTCTGCCACACTTCCACAGCCTGCGCGACTTTCATCATAATGGCACATTCTATGCGCTTTTTGAACAGCCTGCACCCATACTCATACACGCCCGTAACGCAGCCCGTGGCATGGTATGCGTTGGCAGCACAGCCGCCGCTGCAATACAGTTTAGCCCAGCAGTCTTTGCACTGCTCGCGCGCGTAGGCGTTGCACATTTTGAATTTATTCTGTACTTCGGTGTTTGTAACGCCTTTCCATATGTCGCCAAGGCTGTAAGTCGGGTCGCTTACAAACTGGTGGCAGGGGAACAATCCACCCCACGGCGTTACAGCAAGATATTCTGTACCGCTGCCGCAGCCCGAAATTCGCTTGTATATGCACGGTCCGCCCTCGAGGTCAAGCATATAGTGGTAGAATGTTATCGGCTTGCCTTGCTTTTCGCGTTCCAGCATTTCAAAGGCAAGCTTTTCATACTGCTCGCACAAAATAGGGAAGTCCTCCTCGGTAAGCGCATACGGCTCATTCGGCGCGCACACAACCGGTTCCATTGAAAGCTCCGTAAACCCGAGATCCGCCATATGCAGTATATCTTCAGTAAAATCGGTGTTTTCATGTGTAAATGTGCCGCGCATATAGTAACCCTTGCCGCCGCGGCGTTTTACTAGCTCTTTGAACTTCGGCACGATAGTATCATAGCTGCCCTGACCCGAAACGGTCTTGCGCAGGCGGTCGTGAACTTCCTTTCTGCCGTCGAGAGAAAGCACGACATTGTGCATCTCTCTGTTGCAAAAGTCAATAACTTCGTCGTTTATCAGCATACCGTTGGTCGTCAGCGTAAAGCGGAAACGCTTGTTGTGCGTTTTTTCTATCTCTCTTCCATATTCAACAATGCCTTTCACCACTTCAAAGTCCATAAGCGGTTCGCCGCCGAAAAAGTCTACCTCTAAATTTACGCGCTTGCCCGAATTTTCAACAAGAAAATCAAGCGCCCTCTTGCCCGTTTCAAGGCTCATCAGAGCACGTTCGCCGTGATATTTGCCCTGGCTTGCAAAGCAGTATTCGCAGGTAAGGTTACAGGTGTGCGCAACGTTCAGACACAGCGCCTTTACCTCGGTATGCCTGTTTTTGAAATCAAAAGCCTTGTCGGCGTACTCATCGGGCGCAAAAAGCTGACCGTCCTCTTTGAGCTTGTCAATATCAGAAATAGCATCAAGAATATCCTGACGGGAAATGTCGGGATATTTTTTTGCCATAGCGCCCACGATCTGCTCTGTATCGCTGTTTTCATACATGGCTATCATGTCATACACAAGGTCGTCAACGCAGTGTATGCTGCCGCTGTATGTATCAAGAACGATATTGTATCCACCCAGTTTGTACTGATGTATCATAATTTCATCTCCATAAAAACAAAGCCGCTTACGCAGGAAACGGTAAACGGCAATTGTACTTTTTCAGAAATATCAGTCTTTCTTACCGCACTTCTCGCACTGCTGGTTAGCAACGCCGCACGAGGTCTTGCAGGCTGACTGGCATGAAGTCTGGCACTCGCCGCAGCCGCCGTTTTTAACGCTGTCCTTGATATTTCTTGTTTTTACGGTAACTATTCTTTTCATAAGTCATGATCTCCTTAACAAAAATATTGTCAAAACTATTATAACGCATTTTGTCTCATTTGTCAAGCCGCTTTTTTGCTGCCGGCAGATATTCTTCTAAACGCCGCCAAAGCCGCAGGCAGCAGCACGAACAGCAGCGGCAGATCTGCCACAAGTTCTATAACATTTTTTGCGGTGCGTGCTATAATTGCCTCCGTGTAAGCCTGCTTGGGTATAAAGCCGTAATGCATATTCAGCTTGGTATTTATAAGCAGGTTTATGAATATAACGTCTATCAGCCTTGCTATGACTGCTCTTACATACAGAGTTATGTCATACTCTTTTCCGCTTTTGTTGTTTACAAGTTTAAGCGAATGTTCATCGTTTTTGTGATACAGGCAAACGCCGTATATAAGCCCCTGCAATCCTGCCACAAGCACATATATCGGGAAAAATCCCTGAGACTGGTTAGAAGCAATAAACCCTACCACGTCGCACGCAAGACCTGCCATAAAGCCAACGGTAGGGCCAAACAGCATACCTATCATAGCAACGGCGAGAAATGCAAAATTTATCTTCACGACCTGCAAGTTTATCGAGAACATCTCCAGCAGCATTGACAGCGCTATAAGTATTCCCGTAAGGGTCAGGCAGCGCACGCTTTTAAGCTCCAGCGCCGATTTTTTGAACATAGAAAAAAAGCTCATCTTAAATTACCTCCTTAATTTACGCAAGCTTGGCTTTTTGCGTAATCGGAGCGACGAGCTTTCCGGTTACACAATCAGCGGGATGCAAAAGTCAAACCGCAAGGCTTTTCCTTTTCGTTCAGGCAACAACTCCCCGTCTGCCTGACACTTTACGCTTGACTTCCTACTCTGTTTGTGA
>CANRDG010000129.1 GCA_947629275.1 uncultured Clostridia bacterium
AAGCTTAAATAGCAGACTTGATTTATTTTGCAGAACATTTTACATATTTAAATGGTCTTAGCTATCAGAGGCAAGAAGTTAGAAATGGTTTTGCTCATTTTGAGTGAAACCGTTTTTGTGCTATCAGGGGCAAGAAAAAAGACCCGTGGGGGTCTTGGTGTTCGATAAAATTACCGCAGGCAGTTTCTGGGCATGGGAAGAATTATGGCTTTGTTTTCCGGAAGGCTACAGACTTTTAGAATAAGAAAAAAGACCCAAAGGGGCTTCTTTGGCACGTTGAGCGCCGATAGGCAGACAACGTGTAAAAATTAGCCGACCCATTGTCGGCAAAGAAATTTGTACATTATCAAAGTGATGAAAGTACAGAAAAAAACCTGTCATACCGAAGGTATGCGCCGCCGACCGTTTATGGCGGCGAAGGCTTTTTTGGGTACTTTGACCGCCTTAAGGCGGTCAAAGTATGCGACTACTTAACGAAAAAGATGAAAGCTCGGAAAGAAATTTTCGGTTTTCAAAGAAAATCGCCGACCTTTTGTCGGCGAAGAAAATTTCTTTAAGCCGAATTTATTCGGCTGGTGACCCCAGCGGGAATTGAACCCACGATTACGCCGTGAAAGGGCGTCGTCTTAACCTCTTGACCATGGGGCCGTTTATGGTAGCGAGAGTGAGACTTGAACTCACGACCTATCGGGTATGAACCGATTGCTCTAGCCAACTGAGCTATCTCGCCATAGCGACTTATATATTATACACCGCTTTGCGGCGTTTGTCAAGCCTTTTTTCAAAATTTTCGGAAAAATTGGGGAGGGGCGCGACATGGGGATTTGGAGAGGCAGGAAGAAAATACGCCAGTGATGTGGGCGGAGCGGCTGTACATATATAATAGAGTAATGGTTGAAATTGTGGCGGTCACGGAGGCGACAGGAAGAATATTCTGCCTGTCGCGCGAAGTGGGTGAAGTGTAAGGCTTGGGGACGGTGGTGCGCTCCTGCGCCGCGCGTAAGCGCAAATATTAAAAACAAGTAGCGTTGGATTTACAACATCTCACTTCTAGCCTCTAGTAGGGCTTTAACTCATATAATTATATACGTCCTTTTTATAGAGCATATACTCGATACTATCGACGAGGGCTGTCATGCTGGCGCTGATGATATCTTCCGATGCGCCAACGGTCGTCCAGGTATTCTTGCCGTCGGTGGACTGGATAAGCACGCGCGTGACTGCGGCAGTAGATGCATCTGCGTCTATAACTCTTACTTTATAGTCGGCGAGGCTCATACGGCTGACGACGGGATAGAACATTTCGAGCGCTTTTCTTAGCGCTTTATCTATAGCGTTTACAGGACCATGACCTTCGTCGGCGGTTATTTCATATCTATCTCCGACGCGCACTTTTACCATTGCGCTTGCAGGAGCGTTTGCGCCGTCGGTCTGAGAGCCTATAATTCTATAATCTGTAACGCTGAAAAATGGTTTGAAACTGCCCATTTCCCTTAGCACCATAAGCTCGAAAGAGCCGTCTGCGCCCTCAAACACATAGCCTTTATTTTCAAGTTCTTTGAGCTTATTTATGACCCTTGTGGCGACCACGCTGTCTTTATCCAAGCTGATGCCGAAAGCGCGTATTTTCTCCAAAAGAGCGCTTCTGCCGGCGAGCTCTGAAAGGACAAAGCTGCGCCTGTTGCCTATTTTTGCAGGGTCGCAGTGTTCAAAGCTTTCGCGTACTTTTATAACTCCGTCGGCGTGCATACCGCCTTTATGGGTGAAAGCATTATGACCTACATACGGCATACTGTCGGGCAGGGTAAGGTTGCACACTTCTGCGATATGGTATGCGGTATCGGTAAGTTTACTGAGGTTTTGCTCGGGGACGAGTTCGTGACCTTTTTTGAGCTGCATATCGCCTATAACGGTAGAAAGCTCGGTATTTCCACAGCGTTCGCCTATGCCCACGAACGTACCTTGAATGTGCTCCGCACCTGCCGCGACAGCGGCGATAGAATTGGCAACGGCAAGACCGCAGTCGTTATGGCAATGGATACCGAGGCGCGCTTTGCCTTGCAGGGTATTCAGGGCATCTTTGACTCCGTTTGTTATCTCGTCGGGGAACGCGCCGCCGTTGGTATCGCAAAGGACTACAAGTTCTGCGCCCGAGTTTGCGGCGGCTTCTATGGTTTTCAGCGAATAATCGCGGTTGTTTTTATATCCGTCAAAGAAATGCTCGGCATCGAAAAAGACGTGTTTTTCGTGCGCAACAAAAAATTTCACGGTATCGGTTATCATGCGGAGGTTTTCTTCGAGGGTGGTCTCGAGAATTTTTTCGACGTGCATATCCCAGCTTTTGCCGAAGATGCTGACGTACTCTACGCCGGTATCTAGTATAGCTTTTAGGGCGTTGTCGTTTTCGGGCATTGCGCCTTTACGGCAGGTAGAGCCGAACGCGACGAGCTTTGAATTTTTTAGCTCGACGCCGAGCATGGCTGTAAAATACGCCTCATCTTTGGGGTTAGATGCAGGGTTGCCGCCCTCTATGTAAGACACACCGAAGTCGTCGAGCGTTCTGGTAAGGTCAAGTTTATCATCTACCGAAAAACTTATGCCCTGCGACTGTGCGCCGTCGCGGAGGGTGGAATCGAGAAGTTCTATTTTCATGCGCTTCACCTCTTTCTTCTGCGTTTGCCGCCTTTTGAGCCGCCTGTTGTCATTGCTACACCGACGATAACGACTGCGCCGACTGTTATAAGTATTGCAGTAATTGCGCCTTTATCGTCTTTTGTATCGGTCTTTTCTTTTTCGGGGTAGCTGCTTTCGGGCTGCACTTGTGTAACGGGGGTTTCTTCTATGATACTTTCTTCTTCGGCTTGCGCTTCGCTGCTTTGCGGCTGCTCGGGCACAGCTTCGGGAGTTGTGGTAGTTTCTGTAGTTGTGGTGACTTCTTCTGTGGCGGTCTGTGTGGGGGGCGTGGTCGGTTGGGGAGTAGTTGATTGTGTGGCTGCTGCTTCGCTGACGGTTACAGAGCCTATATATGTAGGAGCGCCGAGAAGGTCACCTGTTTCGGAATAGACGGAGCAGCGTGTTACAACTATTTGAGAAGAACCTTGAGACACGGCGTGAAAGGTAAGCTCGAAGTTTTGCTGCGGCGAGGGAAATTCAGACCAAGCATTTATGTTGCATATACCGCCGCCGCCGACTGCAAAATTACCCGAAACAAATTCTATAACGTCGCTGTCGTAATCGAGCGTTGCTTTAATACTGCCTATGTTCTCATCGGAGGAAAACGACACCTGCACGGTGAAATCTTCGCCCGGCGAAACAGTGCCGGGAGTGGTTATGGCGGCTGTTTCATCTGCAAATGCCACAGTGGGTACAATTAGGGCTAATGCAAGTACACAGGGCAGCGCTATCAACCGTTCCAAAGCTTTTGCGACTTTCATATTTTACTGTTCCTTTCAGTTGTTTTTAATATTTTTATGTTGGAATGTGGTCTTGATACAAATTAACAAATTGTACATAGTCTATTTACGATTTGTACACCAAATTCATTTTGGCTTGTACTATAATAATTAAGTCGAATGGGTGGCTCCAACAGGGGCTGCTTTTTTTATGCTTAAAAATAAATATTACTAAATATTACGATGGGTAGTTATTCATAGCTTCGGCAAGGCGTTTGAGAAAATCCTGCGCAATATCGCAGGTCTTTTGCATATCTTCCTGAGAATCGTTGAGGGTTTTTACGGGGGTACGCATGGAGATATACATATCTTGCGGCATCTGCGCCCAGTTTATCGCTTCTTTAACGAGCGGAGAATCAAGAGAAAGCCGCGTGCCGCTGACGTACTGAGAATCTATCGTATCGGAAAGCTCTTCAAAAGCTACGTTTTCAAGCGAAAAATCGCTGCTGTCGTCGGAGAGCACGAGCACGCACCGAGCGCTTGAAAGGGTAGAAAAAAGCTTTGACTGGTTTGCCTGCGCGTAATTATCGCCTGTAGAATCGGGGTCGAGCGGTGCGAACACGACGCTCACATACACCTTGCCGTCGCCGTTTACGTCGTCGCAGAAGCCTTCAAAGAAATTCTCAAGCTCCTCGCCGCGGTAGGAAATGCCGTTGTCGGGCGTGGCGACTATTGTAAGGTCTGGCTCGACCTTTGTGACGAGATCGTATATCATATATCCGCCGAAAAGCACGACCACGGCGGTTATTATGGTTACCCATTTATAATGGTACCAGAAGTTCTCGATCTTTTTCCAAAAGCTCATTTTTACGGGCGGCTCGTCCTCGCTGTCCTCGAGCGGCTGCTCCTCTTCGATACCCTGCTTTTGTTTCATCATCTCTATTTTTTCGCGCCGCAGCTTTTGCTCATACTCGCGCCGCAGACGTTCTTCCTCTTTTTTTGCCTGCTGCGCATAATATTCGCCGTTATCTTCGGCATCGCGGTAAAGCTGTGCCTGCTGCCGCTCAAAGGCTTCGTCTTCGTCCGGCACGAGGCTTTCTTTATCGGTATCGAATGATATCTTGAATTTTTCGTTATCTTTTGACATGGTGATCTCCTTTTTCGGTATACACGTTTTCCCAAAGACAATAATCATAATATATTGTACAGTATAAATATGAACACAATATTAACAACGGCAAAAAATATATGGTTTATGAAAAAATTCAAAAAATCCTTGACAGCGATTTTTAAATATGGTATAATGAAAAGGCTGAATTGATACGGACAGGTATCGAAGTGGTCGCAACGAGGCAGTCTTGAAAACTGTTTGTCCGAGAGGGCACGTGGGTTCGAATCCCACCCTGTCCGCCAGCCGATTTAATTCGGCCTAAAGCGGCGAAATTTCGCCTTAATTTAATAATGTTTGCGGATTTACCCAAGTGGTGAAGGGGCTCCCCTGCTAAGGGAGTAGGTCGGGAAACCGGCGCGAGAGTTCAAATCTCTCAATCCGCGCCAAAAATGCCATCGACGAGGGTCGGTGGCATTTTTGTGTCCATGATGATGGAAGTATATTCTTCCGGCGGCGAGAGGGAGTGCGGCGAGTAATGGGGAGGGGAAGGGAGGAGAATGGTGTGGTCGGGCTGGATTTGGTGGGGAGAACTATTCAAGAATGCATGGAAGTAAATACTTTCAACCGCGTGGGCGGGACGGGAATGACTTTTTTGGGGGGAGAGAATGTGTAAAAAGGGGTGTGCGCGAGAACGACAAAAAATTCTTGCCTATAGCAGCGTAAGCGCGTAGAGGGGTTATGAATCGATAATTGCTGCGCGATCTTGCACATTGCACAGAAATTTGTAACAAATTTATGCAATGTGCCGAATTTTGCTTTTTTAGATTTTTGCTGTAACATTTCCTGTGTAACCTGTGTACTTATTAGTGAAAACTTAAATTTTGCCGATTTGGGGCGAAATATGTATTCAGAAAGGAAATGATGTTATGAAAAAAGCAAGAAGAATTTTAACTCTGGCAGTTGCGGCAGCGCTCGCGGCTTCAATGCTCACCGCCTGCCAAAGCA
>CANRDG010000130.1 GCA_947629275.1 uncultured Clostridia bacterium
CCGCCGCTGTCAGCTATCCCCTCAACGTAATATCTGAACGAAAAACCTATCGCGCTGCCCAGAAAAGCGTCGATGTCTTTCGGCATTTTCACGCCGTCCATAAATTGCAGCATTACGGTCTGGCTGCCGCTGCCCTCCATTCTCTGCAGCGGGCTGATGAGTCTGCCGCTGCCGCCGACCTCAGACCAGCGACGGATCTTGCCTGCAAAAATATCTTTCACCTGCTGTACCGAAAGGTCGCTGACGGGGTTTTCAGCGTTCACAATGAACACGAACGCCTCCCTGCCAACGGGCACAAGCTCCAGTTCTACGCCGTTATTCGCCGCATATTCAAGCTGTTCTTTTGAGGGTGCGGCGCAGAAAACTATGTCAGCGTCGCCGTCTACAACAGCTTTGTACGCCCTCAGCGTGTTGCGAAATTGCAGCTTACTCTCCCCCGTGAAGTTTTCGCCGTCAAAGTTTACAGAATCTTCGGGGTATACAGAACCCACAACCCCTGAAAAAACAGGGTACAGCGCGGCTGCTCCGTCTATCACAGGAAGCTCCCCGTCAAGATAAAAATCGGTGTCAACGGTTACGGCAAGGGTGTTTTCTTCAAACGGCAGGTATTTGTCTAAATCAATTGCCTTTGCCTGAAGTGCGGCGCTCTTGCTGCTCATGCAACGTTTTGTGCACACCTCAAAAATTGCTATGTCAAGCGCGGCGAAAAACATAATCAGCAAAAATATCACCGCAAGCTGCTTTATGAGAAGCTTGCTTTTGTTTGTCACATCTGCCATATCAACCACCGTTGGCTATAAAGCCTATTATAGAACAATGCCCGTGCAGATAGTATGTAACAGCCAGAAGTACCGTAGTAGAAAGCATACCCAGCGCGACCACTATCGATACCACTATACGAAATGTTTTTTCTTTCATACAAAGCTCTCCTTGTCACATATATGCAATAGACGACATAAAAATGACCGCCAATGCGATGTACACAAGCAGCACAAACGCCGCTATCGCTCCAGAAATCATCGCGCGGAACTTGTACTTGCTTTTTTGCTCGGTGTCGTCTTTGGGTGTTATTTTGTACTTTTTCAAGAATAATGTGAATACGGCACATGAGGCTGTAAGCGGCAAAAACACCAGTATCAATGCGCCTATAGCCCAAACAATCGTGATGATATCTTCAAGTGTTTCGTTCATTTCTTCACCTCATTTTTTCCTTTCCTGAAAACTATCACTTTGCTGATGATGTAATTCAACACTACCACACCGATGGCAGCTATTATCTTTATAATTACTTCGTCAAATTTCAGCCACGTTACAAAAATCAGCAGCATAGCTTCCTCAAAACCGTATGTGAATAGCCTGCCGCCCGTAAAACTCAGCACCTCTTTAATGATACCGTCTCTGGTGTCAGCGTGCTCTTTGAACACCCACGTTCTGTTGGTGACGTATGCAAACGCCACGCCTGCGACCCACGCTACAGAGTTTGCAATGTGCACGTTCAGCCCTGCCACTTTTTCGCCCAGCAGAAAGAACACCACAAAATTCACAAGCGTTGTAAGCACACCAAAAAACAAATAAAGCAGTATGTCTTTGTACTTTTTGTAGGGCTTTTCAAACAGATCAAAAAACGGCAGCGCCATTATTCTGTCGAAAATGTCCGTTTTTTCGGTCTGCAAATTGTTATCACTGTCTGTCATAATAATTCTCCTATACATTCTTCACTCTGTTAAGATACTGCCAGCCGCTTGGCTTCCTGCTCGTCGGGCGTTACAAAAAGCGTTTTGTTATTCGTAAAAATGACCATTCCCGGGCGCGCCCCCGACGGCTTTTTCACATATTTTACATAGGTATAATCAACAGGTACCTGTGAGGAATTTTTAGCCTTTGAGTACAGCGCCGCGAGCCTTGCCGCCTGCGCGAGAGTTTTGTCGTCCACCTGCCTGCCCGAGCAAGCTATGATAGTATGCGAGCCTGCAATACCGTGAACATGGAGCCAAATATCGTCCTTTTTGCTGTCTTTCAAAGTGAGCGTATCGTTCTGGCGGTTGTTCCTGCCAACATAAATATCAAACCCCGAATCCGAGACAAAATGCAGCGGCTTCGGTTGGCGCACCTTGGCGCTTTGCCGCTTTCTGCTGTGCTTTGCATAGCCCTCCTGCTCCAGCTCCTCGCGCAGCAAGGCAATTTCGTCCTCGCTGGTGGCGCGCGTCAGCGAATCAAACACGCTGTCTATATACTCAAGCTCCTTTTGGCTGTCCTCGATAAGCTGCCCAAGCTTCTTCTCCGCCGTGTCGGCCTTGCGGTATTCTGCGTAATATTTCTGAGCGTTCTGCGCAGGAGTGAGCCGTCTGTCAAGCTTTATCTGCACAAGCGGCATATCTTCTTCGTAATAATTTTCTACCCTTGCGCTCTCCTGCCCCTTTTCAAGCCTGTATAGATTTGCCATGATAAGGTCTCCGCAAACTTTAAGCTCATCGCGTTTTGCACACTGTACAAGTTCCTGCTGCTGCCCCGAAATACGGCGTTTTATCCTCTCCTCGGTGCGGGCAAGCAGCTTGAAAACGTCGTCAGCCCACTGTCTGCGGCGCGCATCTGCATCTCTTTGAGTATAAAAATTGTCAAGCGTTTTGCACGCGCTGTCCTGCGGCATACTTATCATCAGACTGCCATACTGTTTAATATCCGTAAAGCAAAAATCTTTTAGAACGCCCTCTCGGTTTTTTATTATCGTAAAGCTGTTGCGACCAGTTTCCAGCGATCCTGCGGTATTTTTCAGATAAAAACTCAGCCTGCCGACTTCATCTTCCGTAAGGCTGCCGCACGCAAGTTCTCTGCCGCGAGAAGCAAAATACTCTGCCTCGCGCGCAAACAGCGGCGAAACTCCCTCAAACACAGAAACTACGGCTTTTGCAAGCGGTCTGCCGCTGAACTGCGCATCACATAGTCGCTCTTTAAGAGCTTGTTTATCAAACGAAAAAAGGTTCAACTTTTCCAGCCTCGCAGGCGGCTCGTACACCATGCCCGGCAAAACGGGTCGAACAGACGAAACATCGGGCGTTACGCGTTTTATGCAGTCGGCAATTTTGCCGTTTTCTCCTATAAGAATAAGGTTTGAGCATCTGCCCATAATTTCGATCGCAAGCGTGAGACGGCAGGGGTCGCCAAGCTCGCTGATGCAGTCAAAATCAAAATAAAGCACCCTCTCGCAGCCGTCCTGACGAATACTTACAAGTTTGCCCGAAGTGAGCCTTTTTCTCAGCAGCATACAAAACATAGGCGGCGTTTTTGGGTTTTCAGCCGCCGCATTTGTGATGTGTACGCGCGCATCGTTGGCGGAGGAATTGAAAAGCAGCTTTTCGCTCCCCTCGCGCGTGCGCACCGTCATGATTATTTCTTCGCGCGCAGGCTGATATATCTTGTCCACCCTGCCGCCTATAAGCCGCTCCAGCTCGCGCCGCACGGCAGAAAGAAAAATTCCGTCCAAAGCCATAAGATCAGACCTCGTAAGTTAAAATATCTCGGTTATTTTCCGCTACATCGCACTGCACGCCAAGCCCCTCGCTCAAAATACCCCTCATCTTTTCGCAGAAAATATTTTCCGTGTCAAAATGCCCTGCATCAAAAACCGTCATCGAGGCGTTGTGTGCATCAATAAAAACGCTGTGCTTCACGTCGCCCGTTATGAACGCATCGCAGCCAAGAACTTCGGCATCTTCCAGAAAATCGCCGCCGCTGCCCGAGCACACCGCCACCCTGCTTATATTTTTACCGCAGTCGCCAAAGCGCACCACTTTGCAGCCAAGCGCGGTCTTTATCTTCTTTGCCATATCGATTGCCGAAATTTTTTCACATTCGCACACACAGCCGCAGGGCACGCCGTTTTCAACATGAAGCGGCAAAATCGGCGAAAGACCGAGCTTTTTGCACAAAATATCGTTCATTACCGCGCTGTCAAAATTTGTGTGCGACGAGATAACGTTTATTCCGTGCGCCGCGAGATAAACCGCCGCCGAATCCGTATCCAACCGTTTTATCGCCTTGAAAATGGGCGGGTGATGAGTAACTATAAGCTGCGCGCCCTTGTCTGCCGCCTCCTGCGCTATCTCTTTCGTAACGTCAAGAGCAACCAGCACGCGCCGCACTTCGCTATCCATACTGCCTATAACAAGACCACTGTTGTCGTAGCCCTCTTGCAGCGAAAACGGCGCAATTTTATCTATATATTCGTAAATATCACGAACTTTCATAATGTCACCCCTGTTTTATGTATTCTTCAAGAACATCTGCCAACCTTAAATACTCTTGTGCCTCTGTAGAGCTTGGGTCGCTTTTCTTCATGCCCTCGCCCTTTTTGCGCAAACGCTCTGCCTGCTTTAAAATATAGCCTTTATCGTCGTCTGTATTTCCTTTAAGCGCACCTATATAGCACTGCGCCACTGTGCAGCACGTATTTTTGCCTGTGTACTTTGCAAACATAACTGTGTAATAAATGTCCTCTTTGCAGGCGGTCTCGGCGGCTATCTCAAAGCCGTTATCCCACAGCCAACCCCTCAGCCGCTCGGGCTTAGTCATAGGCTGCAAAATAAACCGCGCACCGCTGTAAAATGCTTTAGCCCTGCCCAAAATATCGGCAATAAGTTCGCCGCCCATGCCTGCAATTATAACGTCCGTAACGCCTTTGGGCGAAAGGCCGTCCAGTCCGTCGGACAAAACGGTTTCTATACTTTCTTCAAGACCTGCTTTAAGAATATTTTCCTTTGCTGCTCTCAGCGGAGATGGATTGACATCAGCCGCCACAGCCCTTTTGCAAATGCCGTTTTTTACAAGATAGCACGGCAAATAAGCGTGGTCAGTACCTACGTCGCAAACGATGCCGCCGCCCGAGACAAAAGCGGCACACGCAAGCAGTCTTTTATCTGTAAGCTCTTTATATGTAGCCATAAAACGCCCCTTAAAATGCGCTGCGCCCACCTTTCGGCGGACGCATTTTCACAGATGTGTTAACCATTCAATGCGTTATTGAGCTTCTTTACCAGCTCATCGGCATCAGTGCCGTGCGCCGCGCAAGCCTGCTCAACCGTTTCCCCTCTTGAATGGGGGCAGCCGAGGCAGTGCATACCTATTTCAAAAAAATATTCGGCAAGCTGAGGCGCTTCGTCCAATATCTCGCCAATAACGCTGCTCTTTGTAACTGTCATGATGAAACATTCCTTTCTGTTTTTTATTTTAATACCCTAATACTCTATAACCTTATTATAACCCAATTTATCAAAAAAAGCAATACCCGAAAAATAAATACCCGTGCAAACAAAAAATGCCTGCGGATATTTCACCGCAGGCAGGTTGTAAGCTTACGCTTCTTCTTTCATCTTCGCGAAACATTCGCTGCAATATACAGGTCTGTCCTCTCTGGGTCTGAACGGTACTTTTGCTTCTCCTCCGCAAGCTGCGCAGGTAGCTGTAAACATTTCTCTTTCGCC
>CANRDG010000131.1 GCA_947629275.1 uncultured Clostridia bacterium
GGAGGACTGTTTATGTTTAAAATGGTGTACAAAAATCTCACGGGGCAATTTAAAAAACAGCGAATGTTATCGCTGCTTCTTGTGCTGAATATAGTTGTTTCCTGCCTTGTTATATGCTTTTCATACGGGCTGTATCAGAATTATCACCAAACTGTAGCTACAAGCAAGGCAGAGGAGGAAATAACTTCTTTATCTGTGTTTGTTGACAATGATGACCGCAGATATATTGACGAGTATCAGGTACACACCGCTTCAGACACCACGCCGCAAATGGTGGTAAATATGGTGCGCGGTCTTTCAGACGAAACAAAGGCAAATCTTACATCGGTCGAACTGGCGCTTCTTATTGAAACGCCGCTTGCCGATGTTACTGCCTGCATTAGCGCAGAGGAAGAAAAAGACTACGTGATGCCGCAGTTTACACCTGAAAACACCGAAGACTATTATTACAGTGATGATGCAAGTGCCGATTACAAGCTGTTTCTGACGGCATTTCATGCATCGGGAAACAATATAGTTGACTTCTTTGGTGATAAGTTCTTTACGACTCAGCAGTATGCCGCAGGCGAAAAGGTGGCAGTTGTTTCGCAAGAGATGTTTTCAAAGCCCGTCGGAGAGCAGTATTGGATAGATGGTAAATTTCTTGATGTAAGGGTAAGAACACTGCCCGAAGATACAAAATATATACTTATCGGCGGAGAAAAATACAGGATATCAAAAGTAGTACCTCAAGAAGAGATGCCGCCTCTTGCAGATATAATGGTACCTGTAACTGCCATACCCGATAATGCTCAGATACACTATAGACCTGGCGACAATGACACACGGCGCACCTGTTTTACGATGTACTTTGATAAGCCCGTAACGCATAGCCAGTATGAGGATATCAAAAAATGCGTGAGCACCTTCCTTGCCGACACCGCAGTTTTGCAGGAGATACGTTTTACAGATGTAACGCAGCTTCAATACTACCGCACCGTTATGCTCATATCGGTAGTAATAGCCGTTCTTGCCGCAATAAATATGGCAATACTTTATCGCTATATTCTTGAAAAACGCACTTCACAGCTTGCAATAATGCGTATCTGCGGCTGCACCAAAGGTAAGGCTATTCTTTCGTATCTGCTTGAATGTATGGTAATAAATATGCCGCTGTTCGCACTTACCGAGCTTATCTACCACAAGCTTATAATGCCGCGGCTGGCTCTTATCTTCCCCGAAATGTCAAAAGCATACAGTTTTAAGCTGTATGCCGCTGTATTTGGTCTGTATGTCGGCGCATCTTTAGCGGTAATGCTTATTATGATAATTTCAACGGTAAGAAAGCACAGCCTTAAAGATATGAAAAACGCCCACAGAACTTCGGGCAGATCGCCGCTGATGAAGTTTTTTGAAATAATACAGATAGCCGCTGTTTTGTCTATGATGATATTTATAGTTTCCGCAATATCGTCAAGGTATTCAATGTATGCACCGTTTGAAAAATACATTGAGAGCAAAGGTTATATGGTCAGCATTACAGACTTGACAACATACCCGGATGATTTTGAAAAGATAGTCGGTGATGCAAAATATCTGTCCTGTCAGTGGGTGGTGGCAATTGACGGCGATAAGACAATAGAGGGTATAGCATATCCCGATGAGATTTTCACGGCATATAAACCTCCGCTTGCGCAGGGCGTGTGGCTTACTGATACCGATATTACATACGAAAAAGACGGCTGTATACCTGTTGTTGTTACTTCCTGCGAGGGTCGTTATAAAGTGGGCGATACCATATCATATGATGTAACTATGAGTTATAACGAAGTGACAGGAGAGCCTGACAAAATAGTCCATGCCGAGTATAAAGTGGTCGGCGTTCTTGACGACAAAGCAAGTGTTGCAGGCTTTGTCGGCAGCAGCTTTGAGCTTTCGGACTATAATGCGCTTTACGGTACTTTTGTTGACAGCTTTGAAGACAACGACTGGTTTTTGTCCAAAATATCTGATGAGTATGCCTGCTATGGTTCAAATGCTCCGTTGTGCGGCGTGCAGCTTGTGCTTTGCGACAATATGACAGACGAGCAGTATGAGCAGATCGGCAACGATCTCTATACCGCTAAAATACCAAGCATAAAGCTTTCGCAAGTGCGCAAAAACAGTATGCAGTACATTTACGAACAAATGTACACGCTTTTCCCGATAGCGGTTTGTATCTTCATACTGACGATAATTTCTACCGTATCAATAAGCGCTATATATACCAAACGCCAGCTGCGAAACTATGCTATTTTCTACATCTGCGGTGCAAGGTGGCGCACCTGTGCCTTGCGAAGCCTGAAAAACAGCGCAATTACCTGCGGCATAGCTGCGGCAATTTCCGCGCTTGTGCTTATCGTCGGCAAACTCACACTGTTGAAAGAAACAGTCATTTCGTTTGGTGTATGGCATTTGGCTGTATGCGCTTTGGTGATAGTTTTGTACCTTGCGCTTTCAATGATCATGCCTCTGGCTATCATAGGTTCAAACGAGCCGAAAGAGGTATTGAAAGAAGAATAAAAATAACGGTCGGTGAGGTTTACTCATCGACCGCTTTGTTTATGCTCTTAAATATACGCCGTTGTTTTCAATGTAGTCTTCTATGTCGTCTTTGTAGCCTAAGTGAAGCAAGTCAGGGTCGGCTTTAAGCGCGCGCTGACCGATATCTTTTCTGAAATGAACGTCTTTCCAGTGTATTTTTGAAACTGCTTCGTAAGACTTTTGCAGAGCTGATTGCAGTGTGAATCCCGTACAGGTAACGCCTAGAACTCTGCCGCCGTTTGTGTAGAATTGGCCGCCCGAAAGCTTTGTTCCTGCGTGGTACACGAATGCGCCGTCTACCTGTCCCATATCGTCAAGACCGCTTATTTCAAGCCCTTTTTCATAGGCGAGGGGATAGCCTCCGCTTGCCATGACAACGCAGGTGCAAAATTCACTTTTCCACTTTATATCAACGTCTTTCAGTCTGTGGTCGTATATAGCTTCAAATATCTCATAAAGATCGGTCTCAAGCAGCGGCAGAACTACCTGTGTTTCGGGGTCACCGAAGCGGCAGTTGTACTCTATTACTTTCGGACCGTTCTCCGTCAGCATAAGACCAAAGTACAGGCAGCCCTCAAACGTTCTACCAAGCTGTTTCATAGCCTTTATAGTTGGCAGGAATATTTTTTCCATACATTCTTTGGCTATCTGATCGGTGTAGTAAGGGTTAGGTGCAACAGTACCCATACCGCCTGTGTTGAGACCCTCGTCGTTGTCGTTGGCGCGCTTGTGATCCATTGAAGATATCATAGGTACAACAGTTTCGCCGTCGGTAAACGAAAGCACCGAAACTTCGGGACCTGTCAGATATTCTTCAATTACAATGGTGGTGCTGCTCTCGCCAAACTTCTTGCCGTCTATCATAGATCTTATCGCATCAACAGCTTCGTCCTCATTCTGCGCGAGTATAACGCCCTTGCCGAGAGCAAGTCCGTCTGCCTTTATAACGGCAGGATATTTGTTGTACTGCTTTACATATTTTATGGCATCATCGCTGTTTGTGAACACTTCATATTCAGCGGTAGGTATGCCGAACTGCTTCATCAGATTTTTAGAAAATACTTTTGAACCCTCTATAATAGCAGCGTTCTTTTTTGGGCCAAAAGTCTTGAAGCCCTCAGCCTGCAAAGCGTCTACCATACCCAGAACAAGCGGATCGTCAGGCGCAACAGCTACCATATCAACATTAAGCTTTTTTGCAAGCGCAACAACGCCATCAATGTCGGTAGCAGAAACATCAAAACATTCGGCATACTTTGAAATACCGCCGTTGCCGGGGGTGCAGTACAGCTTTTCTACCTTTGGCGACTGCGCCAGCTTCATAATAATTGCGTGCTCTCTGCCGCCGCCGCCCACAACCAGAATTTTACTCATGGGGCTTACCTCCTTAAAATCAGTGGTGGAACAATCTCATTCCCGTGAACGCCATAGCAATGCCGTACTTGTTGCAGGTCATTATAACGTGGTCGTCACGGATAGAACCGCCCGGCTCTGCAATGTAGCAAACGCCCGATTTTCTCGCCCTCTCGATGTTGTCGCCAAACGGGAAGAACGCATCAGAGCCCAGACACACATCGTTATTATTAGCCAGCCATTCTTTCTTTTCTTCGGCGGTCAGCACTTTGGGCTTCACCTTGAAAATGTTCTCCCATGCGCCGTCAGCCAGAACATCCATATACTCGTCAGAAATGTAAACGTCAATAGCGTTATCACGGTCGGGGCGTCTTATGTTGTCAACAAACTGCAAACCCATTACCTTGGGGTGCTGCCTCAGCCACCATATGTCGGCTTTGTTTCCAGCGAGCCTTGTGCAGTGTATTCTCGACTGCTGACCTGCGCCTATGCCAATAGCCTGTCCGTTCTTTACATAGCAAACGCTGTTTGACTGTGTGTATTTCAGCGTGATGAGCGAAATAACAAGGTCGTCCTTCTTGTCGTCGGGAATATCCTTGTTTTCGGTAACGATGTTTGCAAGCATATCGTTGTCTATCTTCAGTTCGTTCCTGCCTTGTTCAAATGTTACGCCGAATACCTGTTTTCTTTCAACCGGGTCGGGAACATAATTTTCATCTATCTTTATAATATTGTATGTGCCTTTTCTTTTTGACTTAAGTATTTCAAGAGCTTCGTCGGTGTAGCCGGGAGCGATTATACCGTCTGAGACCTCGCGCTGTATCATCTTGGCGGTGGGAACGTCGCAGACATCAGAAAGCGCGATAAAATCGCCGTAAGATGACATTCTGTCAGCGCCTCTCGCTCTTGCATAAGCGCACGCAAGGGGAGAAAGCTCGCCGAGGTCGTCAACGAAATATATCTTTGCTTCGGTCTCGGTAAGCGGTTTGCCGATAGCCGCACCCGCAGGTGAAACGTGCTTGAAAGACGTTGCCGCGCAGTAGCCCGTAGCCGCTTTAAGCTCTCTTACAAGCTGCCAGCCGTTGAAAGCATCAAGCAGATTGATATAGCCCGGCTTGCCGTTCAGTACCTCGATAGGCAGTTCCTTTCCGTTTTCCATAAAAACTCTTGACGGCTTCTGATTTGGATTGCAGCCGTACTTTAAAAGCATTTCGTTTGCCATTTGTCTCAACCTCCGCAATTTTATTTGTTACTGATTTATTTAGAATACTTGTTTACTATCTTTGAAACGTATTTGCCGCTCTCAATATCTATGTATCTTACAAAAAGCGATACCTTGTTGTCCTCATTGAGAGCGTTCCACAGACCGTTTGTAAATTCATCTATATCGTCAGGGATAGCTATCTTCTTAGGCTCGCCTTCAAAGCTGGGCAGGGGAGAGCCGTCGCCGATATATGTATGAATGAAGTGACCTGTGCCGTTTATAGGATTTGTATATGAGAAGGTAAATCTCTCGCAGCAGTC
>CANRDG010000132.1 GCA_947629275.1 uncultured Clostridia bacterium
TCAAAAAATGACGATAATTCTTCAAAGGTGAGCGCGCCTGCGGAAAGCTCTCAAAGCAGCGATACAGCAGTTTCAGGTGGAGACGGCAGCATGCTCGAGGGGCAGAATACCGACACGGTTTTGGGCAAAATAGATTATACTTACGATAAATATTCAAAAGCCACTATGTATGACGGCGTGCTTACTGTTGTCAGCGCGCAGGCGGCATTTTCGGGTTCGTCAGTAAGCGACTGCGTTTCGTGCTATGATTTTATGTTCGACAGCGAGGGCAACAAGCTTTTTTCAATAAGAGACAACAGCGTAACAGCGCGCAGCGTTACGCTTAATGCCGTAAGAAGCATGATGACCGACTTTTGCAAGCAGTACGGCGAGGCAGGTCTGGTGCTTATGAACGGCTACGAAACGGGCGACAACAACAGCGACCTTTGCACGGGCTATACGGTAAATTTCCGTATGCTGGCAGCCGACGGCACGTATACCGATTTTTCGCCTATGGGCAGCTACCAGTGGCTGGCAGAAAACGCCTATAAATACGGGCTTATTTTCAGGTACCCTCAGGAAAAGGCAGGCGTTACCGGCGTTTCCGATAAAACTGGGTATCTTAGGTATGTCGGTCAACCGCACGCGCAGATAATGAAAAACAACGATATGTGCCTTGAAGAATACGTTGAAATGCTGAAAAATCATTCTTATGAAAACGCCGTAGGCTATACCACAGAAAGCGGCGGAGATTACGCGGTGTATTACTGCACGTCCGAGGGGGAGAGCACAAATATCAAAGTGCCGACTTCCAGTGACGGTTCAAAATATAATTACGAAATTTCGGGGAATAATACCGACGGATTTATAGTCACGGCTAAACTTCCCGACAGATAATATTTTTAAGGTATGGTGAATAAAATGAGCGAATGTACACATGATTGCTCCACCTGTTCGAGCAATTGCAGCGAAAGAACGGACTTTCACGAGCCGCCCCATGAGCTTTCAAAGATAAAGAAAGTCATAGGCGTGGTAAGCGGCAAGGGTGGAGTAGGCAAGTCGATAGTTACCTCTATGCTTGCAACTTTGGTAAACAGAAACGGCTTTTCAACAGCGATACTTGACGCGGACGTTACAGGTCCTTCAATACCCAAAGCGTTCGGTGTGCATGAAAGAGCGCAGGGAAACGAGAACAGCATTTTCCCCGTAAAGACCACAAAGGGCATTGAGATAATGAGCGTAAACCTTCTGCTTGAAAACGAAAACGACCCCGTTGTGTGGCGCGGACCCGTTATAGCAGGCGTGGTAAAGCAGTTCTGGCAGGACGTTATATGGAACGATGTTGATTTTATGTTTGTAGATATGCCTCCCGGAACGGGCGACGTGCCGCTGACGGTATTTCAGACGATAAAGCTTGACGGCATAATCATAGTTGCCTCGCCGCAGGAGCTTGTTTCGCTGATAGTTGAAAAAGCCGTAAAAATGGCGAATATGATGAATATACCCATTCTCGGCGTTATAGAGAATATGAGTTATGTTCAGTGCCCCGACTGCGGCAAACAAATAAAGCTTTATGGCGAGAGCAATATTGACAAAATAGCGCAGCAGTACGGTATGCCGGTGCTTGCAAAGCTGCCCGTAGTGCCCGAGCTTGCAAAGCAGGTCGATGCAGGGCTTATAGAACTTTTTGAGGGTGACTGGCTCGACGACTGCGCAAACAAAATTATCTCAATGCTTGACGAATAAATTTCCATTAAAAAAGACCGTCTTTGTAAGGCGGTCTTTTTTTTATTTTGCTCTTTTTGCGTTTGCAAGCATAAGCTTTATGCGATTTTCTTGGTTTACCTTTGTCGCGCCGGGGTCGTAGTCTATTGCAACTATGTTTGCCTGCGGATACGCCTCTTTTATAACGCGCATCATGCCCTTTGCAACAATGTGGTTGGGCAGACAGCCAAACGGCTGCGTACAGATGATGTTTTCCGTGCCGCTTTCGGCAAGAGCAGCCATTTCAGCGGTTATAAGCCAGCCCTCACCCATTTTAACGCCCTGATTTATGTACCTGTCAGCATAGCGGCGAAGCTCTTCAAAGTCGTGCGGCGGCTGAAACACTCCATGCTCTTTTACTGCCTTTATCTGCTGCTTTTGATAAGTGTACAGCGCCTTGTAACCCACAGCATAGCCGTAATATCCGCTGCCTTTGCGGTCGTAAAGCTTGCCGTCGTTTATCCTGTCGGTCGCGCAGTACATTACAAAGTCCAAAAGCCCCGGCACGTTCGGCTCGCAGCCCTCAGAGATAAGAAACTCGTTCAAATGATTGTTCGCCAGCGGCGAGTATTTTACATATATCTCGCCGACAATGCCTACACGCGGCTTTTTTTCTTTCGTGCGCTCTATCGAGGCAAAGTCATTAAGTATCGCTCTGTAGTGCCGCTTTGTGTCGAAATACTTGTTCTCAGCGAACATCTTTCCGAGTCTCTTCTCCCACTTTTCAAGCATCTTGTCGGTGTCGCCCTTGTTTACCTCATACGGCACGCACTGATTGTAAAGCAGCATAAGCAGGTCGCCGTAAAGCACCGCATATATAAGCTTTACAGTGATAGGCACGGTTATCTTAAACGCCGAATTTTTCTCCAGTCCGCTGAAATTAAGCGATATAACAGGCACCTGCGGAAACTCCGACGATATAGCCTTTCTTATCAGATGAATGTAGTTTGAAGCGCGGCAGCCGCCACCCGTCTGCGACATAAGCAGAGCCGTCTTGTTCACATCGTATTTGCCGCTTTTCAGCGCGTCCATAAACTGCCCGATAACAAGCAGAGCAGGGTAGCAGGTGTCGTTATGGGTGTTTTTCAAGCCCTCGTCAACAACGTTTCGCGATGTGTTCGTCAGCAGCTCCATGTGGTAGCCGTAATTTTCAAATATCTGCATTATAAGCCGGAAATGAATAGGCAGCATATCGGGCACAAGTATCGTGTAGTCCTTCTTCATTTCCTCGGTAAATACAGTTTGTTCAACTCTTTCAGAAGCCATATTCCTCAGTTCCTTAACTTTAATATGTTATACAGCAACGGTGTTGCGCTCTTTTTCTTCAAGAGCAGCAACTAAACTGCGCAGCCTAATTTTTGCCGCACCAAGATTGTTTATCTCGTCTATCTTCAGCTGCGTATACAGCTTGCCTTTTTCTTCTAAGATAGCCCTTACCTCATCGGTCGTTATCGCATCTATGCCGCAGCCGAACGAAACAAGCTGTACAAGCTGCATATCGGGCTGAGTGCATACATATTCAGCAGCCCTGTAAAGCCGCGAATGGTACGTCCACTGGTTGAGTACATCAAGCGGCGGCACACCCACAAGCTCACAAATGCTGTCCTCGGTTATAACCGCCAACCCCAGCGAGGCAATAAGCTTGTGTATGCCGTGGTTTATCTCGGGGTCTATGTGGTAAGGTCTGCCTGCCAGAACGATTATCTTTTTGCCGTTTTCGCGCGCATTTGCAATTATTTCAAGAGCCTTGTTCTTTATGTCTTTTCTGTATGCCCTCTCCGCCGCGAACGCCTCGTCAAGAACACCGAAAATCTGCTTGTGCGTTATGCCATAGCGCTCAAACGCCCTTGCAAGAGCCTTAGCAGTGTGGTTTTTCCTGTTTATATCAATGTACGGCGCAATGAAGTTTTCATCATTAAGCCTTTCATTGTTGGCTTTCAGAAGCTCGGGGTAGTATGCAACAACAGGGCAGTTGTAGTGGTTGTCGCTGCCGCCCTCGTCAATGTTGTAGCTCATGCAGGGGTAGAATATAAAGTCCACACCCTTTTCAAACAGGCTCTCTATGTGACCGTGGCAAAGCTTCGCAGGGTAGCATACCGTATCTGACGGTATAGTCTGCTGACCCTTGTAGTATGTGTCGCGTGTCGATTCTTCCGAGATCACCACTTCAAAACCGAGCTTTGTAAGCATCGTCGAGAAGTACGGCAGCAGATCGTAAAAACTCAGCGCCAGCGGCAGACCGACCTTCGCTATCGGCTTGCCCACGGGCTTTTTCTCTGCGAAGCTTATCAGTTTTTTGTATTTGTATTCGTAAAGATTTTCATTTTCGGTGTCTATTTTTATTCCTGCACCTTTTTCGCAGCGGTTGCCCGAAATAAACTTGTGACCGTCATTGAACCTGATTATCGTAAGATTGCAGTGCGCACCGCAGCCGCCGCATTGTGCCGCCGTCGAGCGGTAACTGAACTGCTCCAGCTGCTGCGCCGTAAGCAGGGAGCTTTTAGCGCCTTTGGCGTTTTCTTTAGCATATAAAGCGCAGCCGAATGCACCCATAAGCCCGGCTATAGCAGGTCTTATAACGTTCCTGCCAAGCTCCGTTTCAAACGAGCGCAAGACTGCATCATTCAAAAACGTACCGCCCTGAACAACAATGTTCTGCCCCAGCTCGTCAATGCTCTTTGCCCTTATTACCTTGTATACAGCATTTTTTATGATAGACGACGAAAGCCCTGCCGATATGTCGGCGACCTCCGCGCCGTCTTTTTGTGCCTGCTTTACAGAACTGTTCATAAACACCGTGCAGCGCGAGCCCAGTTCCACAGGCTTTTTGGCAAACAGCCCAAGCCGCGCAAAGTCGGCTATGTCATAGCCGAGCGCCTGCGCAAACGTCTGTATGAACGAGCCGCAGCCCGATGAACACGCCTCGTTGAGCATTATGCTGTCAATGGCGTTGTTTTTTATCTTGAAGCACTTTATGTCCTGTCCGCCGATGTCTATAATGAAGTCAACATCAGGGCAGAAGTACGCCGCCGCCTTAAAATGCGCCACCGTCTCAACAATGCCAAAGTCCACGCCAAGACCCGTGCGTATAAGGTCCTCGCCGTAGCCCGTAACAGCCGAAGAAACAATATTCAGTTTAGGCGTAGATATCCTGTATATTTCCTTTATCTTGTCGGCAATAATGTCAAGCGGCTGACCCATGTTTGAGCAGTAATGGCGGTACAAAAGCTTTCCGTCAGGCGTGATAAGCACAAGTTTCGTCGTCGTCGAGCCTGCATCTATGCCGAGATACGCATCTCCTTCGTAAGTATGTATGTCCTCATATTTCAGATCGCTCTGCTTGTGCCTTTCAACAAATTCGTGATATTCGTCCTGGTTTTTGAAAAGCGGCTTGCCTATCACAATGTTGTCGTTGGTCTTAGCATTTTTCAGCTTTTCAATAGCCTTGTCAATGCCCGTTTCCTGTGATATTTCTTTAGCCTGCAAAGCGCAGCCGTATGCCATAAACACAGGCGCAAGCTCCGGCAGCACCGCGTGCTGCTCGTCAAGCTTCAGCGTTTCTTTGAAAGCATTTCTCAGCGCCGGCAGAAACGACAACGGACCGCCAAGGAAAAGCACCTTGCCTGCAATTTTTCTTCCCTGCGCCAAGCCCGAAACGGTCTGGTCTACCACAG
>CANRDG010000133.1 GCA_947629275.1 uncultured Clostridia bacterium
TATGTTTGTCCTAAAACGCTGTCAAGGCATTGCTTGAGATATAATTCTACTTTGTATATAGGAATTATCACACTGATCTTGTCCATTATGCATCCCTCTTATGCTGCACGCATACTGTCTGCGTGCACACACCGTGTAATAAAAGAAGGATGCACTAACAGGGCTAGGTACTTCCTTATACCCCCCCGTTTTCTGCGCCTATATCCTCATCCTTACCCATTTTATATCTCGCAAGAAGTTCATATTGGCTTTCAATGAAACGAGCGGATTCCGAAATATTAAAACCGGCCTCAATAATCTGTTCGGTCATATCTTTTCTTTCTTCTCCGGAGTTGTAGCTAAGTATTTTATTCGCCCAAAGTTGCACTGGTTCATCCAACGACAAATATTCTGCCAGTTCGGTTATTTTGGCTTCTCTGGTGATCGTATCTGAAAGAAGTATTCTCAACCCGGCAGCCTGGGCCTCAATTGCTGAGACCGGTAAGCCTTCAAAACGCGATGGCAGTGCAAAACAATCCATCGCCTGGTAAACTTCATTTACTTTGTCTGTATTACCGTAAAATATGACTTCTTTCTCCAGATTTAATACTTTGACTAGAGATATTATCTCGTCTTTTAAGTTTTCACTATTTTCGCCATCACCGACAAGTAAAAGGCGCGCATTTGGACAAAGACCTTTCACTGCTGCGAAAACGCGGATTAAGAATTCGTGGTTCTTTTGATAAGCGAATCGTCCGACATGTCCAACAACAAAACAATCGTAAAGGCCGAGTTCTTCACGATATTTTTTTCTAATCTCCCGATTAAATGCAAATTTCCTAACATCAATCCCATTACGAATGATCGTATATTTCTTCTCAGAGACAATGCTTCTCGGGAAGAGAAATTCAGCGGCTAAATCCGAACAAGCAAAATAAGTTATATTTGCCTTTTTCAAAAATCGTTTTCCCATATTATGTAGAAACAATTTCATGCGTGAGGGATTTTTTGAATTATGGGAGTGTAAAATTATCGGTTTCTTTCCTCCGAACAGACACACAAGCGCACATAAAGCCGCGTCCGTTATATGCACATGAATGCAATCGTATTTATTCTTTTTAATCACTTTATACAAAAGTGATGTTTTAACTATTTTGCGAATGAACGGATTATTATTTTTGCAGAAATAGCATTTTCCACCGTTTCCTGTGATTTTCGAAAGATAAGATTTCTCTGGTTGATTCAGGACAAAAAAATCCACATCAAATTTTTTGAAATCAAACTGCTGATACCAATTCCAAACCATAACAGAACTGCCGCTCGCCAAAAATCTACCTAAACATATCTCAAGCACATGTACTTTTTCCATATTATTTACTCCTCTTTATTACGATATGACAATTAAAAAATGTTTTTGTTTTAGTTTGCATTTCATATAACCTGGCTTATCCTAATACAGACTCGTTATTGATTAGCATCAGTACATATCTGTCAACGTGCTTCTCCTCCAACGGTGAAAGTGTCATATAATCGTTATATTCCTTTTGCAAAACATTTTTTGCTTGATTTTATTCGCAGGAATGTTTACCTTTTGATGTATCATCATTAACAGACACAACGCTTTGTCCATGACTTGGCACACGTTTTTCCTTTGGCGGCAATTTCATATAGTTGCCGTATATCCCCTTTAAGTAGGTGTCATAATCGTCAACACCCATAAGCTTCATTCCCTCAAAATCATATAATGTTCCTTTCCCAAAAACAGTTTTGGGAAACATTTCTTTAAACTTATATCCGCCCAAAAAAACAAGCCACAAATCCGAAGTTTTGGGTGAATATTTCTTAAGTGCTTTATCCATCGCTCTCCATCTTTTTGGGTAAGACAAAATTTTTTGTATAGGGAAACGCTTGGCAAATTCTATCAAGATTTTTTCATACCATGGTCTGTTTTTATTTAGCTGAGTGAGTTTATCAAATGATGCAAGCCTGAACATAGCACGGGCAAATAAAAGTCTTCCTTTATGTATCAATCTAGCTAGTTTCTTGTTAGGCATGCCATCAATAGGAAGTATATCTATCCAGACATTTTCAATACGAGGTTTTATGGCGGATTTAATATATATTTTTTTTTCTGATGTTGTGATTCTAGCAGTACAATTTGGAAATTGATTGTCTAGATAAAAGTGTTCAATTGAGTAATTACCATTCATATATTTGGATGCAACTTGCAAAAATTTTTCATAATCCTCCCGTGGCATCATAAAGTCCGCATCATCGTCCCAAGGTATATACCCATTATGGCGAACCGCGCCAAGCATGGTACCGGCAGACATATAGTAAATCAAGTGTTCCTTTTCACAAATGTTGACAAAAAGCTTTATTAGCTTTACCTGGATAAGCTGTAGTTTCCTGACGGTCTCATATTTATTCTCCATATTTTCCTCCAAGATCATTTCACTCTGGTTTTATGCTACGAAACAAGGTTTTACTTTTTAAGAAATGCTAAATATTTTTGGCCAAAACTCCCGTTTCGGTACGTTTACCGAATATAAAATATCCGTCGATTCCAAAGCGCATATCATTATCTCTTCATAAAATGAATTTTATGAAAAACAGAAAATAGAAAAACTGTCTGTTTTACAATTCTAATTTTTTAAACTGTTCAAAAATAATGTCCCACTGAAAGTTTTCTTCTATAAACTTCCTCGCGTTTTGCCCGAGCTCATCACATTTTTCCTGCGAATTCATCAGTTCATCTACATGCTTAGCAATATCCTTGGGATCATCGCTAACTATCCATTGATTTCCGTTTTCTGCCCATATTCCCTCTGCACCAATAGAATTTGTTACGACAGGCAATCCCATTGCCATAGCTTCCAGTATCTTTGTTTTTATTCCCGTTCCATAAGAAAGAGGGGCAAGGAAAACCGTGCCTTCTTCCGTGTAAGGTCTTAAATCGTCAACCATGCCGGTAAAACTGATTTTTTCTGTATCTTTAAATTCATCAATTATTTCCTCGGGACATTTTCCGATACACACAAAGCTTTTCAGATTTTTACATAAAGGCAAAATGTCTTTTACAATCATTCGTATGGAATCCGCATTTGCGGGTGTTGCAATATTTCCCACAAAAACTGCCCGACCAGAAATCTTTTTAACATTTAAATCTTGAGAATAATATCCGTAATCTACTCCTAAGCTTATGGTGACAGCTTTATCCGTGCCGTATTTTTTGTTAAATTCCTTCGTTTCAATCTCTGATACAAACACTACCTTGTCATACAATTCTGAGTAATGTTTTTCAGCATTTCTCATTTTGGGTATCTCTAATTTTAAAACAAATTTCTTTATTGAGGTGCTTTTTAAAATTTTTTGAATTATGCCTGGTAGGTTTTGTTGATAATTCCCGGCAATATTTGTTTTCTCTGAAAGCGAATTTAACTGACGTTCATATCTTTTTGACAGCATATCGTCAATATCGAGAATTTTTTTACATGAAAATTTATTTAATGCGGTATAATACGGCGCAAGTCTGATCATATCAACTATTACAGCATCATATTTGCTATTTTCTATAAGGCGAGATATCTCCTTACAATTATTCTTACTGAAATACAAAGAGCACTGCAACGGCCATTTGGAGCTTGATATAAAAGATTTAAGTACTAAGTTTTTTAACTTTTCTATTTTACCAATACTGGATGCCAGTATTACACGGTTAATAAATGACGGTTTATCAGACATATGCTCTGATTTATCAAAAGCATAGACATCAACATCATAACCGTACTTTTCATGAAGCCCACGGCAATAATGATACATTTCCGCTTTATGTCCATCTATCGGCGGCCAAAAAATTCTGCTGCTTATGTATAATATTTTCTTCGTCATGATTTGACCTCGCCCACAATGCGTATAATACTCGATGAATCCGAAAGGTCGCCGTCGTGGAGCTTTATTTTATCCAAAATTGGGTCTATTCTCGAAGTTGTAGAAACAAATGAACGGCGTATTATGCCATGCACCTCGTAGTCCTTATCCAAAAGCAACTCTGCAAGATAACTGCCGTCCTGACCGGTTATGCCGGTTATCAATGCCTTTTTCATTTACTTATCTCCTTGAAATTATTTTGTCTTCTTTACTTATCTCATCGCCTGTCTGGACTTCTATGACAGTCAAGTCAGTCTTAGCAAGCAGGGTATGTTTTGTGCCTTTCGGGATAGAAACAACGCTTCCTTTTTCCACATGGAGCGTTTCTCCGTCAAGAATCACTTCGCCGCTGCCGTCAATGATATTCCAGCATTCGTCGCGCAGTTCATGGCAGTGATATGTCATTTTGCTTCCTGCTGTAAGCGCTATCTTAACTGTCATAGCTCCTGGTTGGGCGTCTATCACAGTGTAAGTGCCCCAGCTTTTTTCTGCAAACTTTATTTCGGTACTTATCTTTTCAACATACGGTTTCATAAAGCCACTGCGTTCTTTGTCTGCAACGAATATGCCGTCGCCTGAGACCGCTATTACAAGGTCTTTTAGCCCCATTGCGAGGACAGGTATGTCAAGTTCGTTTATTACTTGCGTGTTTTCACAAGTTTCATCAAGCAGCACATTGCCTTTTACAGGCTCTGTCATTACCTCGGCAAGCATATTCCAAGTGCCTATGTCTTTCCATTCGCCTGCATAGCGCAGCACTTGTATCAAAGGCTCTTTTTCAACAACAGCATAATCGAAGCTTATTTTAGAAAGCTCTTCATATTTTTTATACAGGTCGTCGTAATTTTCAAAATCAATATATTCATGTGCTTTTTCAATAAGGTAGCCCATCTTGAATGCAAAAACTCCCGCATTCCAAAGCGCACCGCGTTTTATATACTCTTTTGCCTTTTCTGTATCGGGCTTTTCCTTAAATTCAATAACCTTGCTTACCTTTTGTGATGATGCAGGGATTATATATCCATACTTTTCAGACGGATATGTAGGTTCGATGCCCATTAAAGTAAGATTTGCGTTTCCCTCTGCGGAAAGATCTGCAAGCTGTGCTACAGCCTCGTAATAAGTATCATTCACATACGGGTCTACCGGGCAAACTACTACAGGTTCATCTAAAGGTACTTTTTTTGCATCATACAAAAACGCAGCCACAAGAACTATAGCAGGAAAAGTATCGCGCCGACAAGGCTCTACGCATACTGAAACGTTGTCACCCAGTTGATTTTTTATTGCGCTTACCTGCGATTTGCTTGTAGCTATAGTAACATTCGCATTCGGATCAACAGTCGTTATCTGTCTGTATACACGCTGAACCATTGACTCATACGCATCGCCGTTTTTGAAAAGTTTTATAAACTGCTTGCTGCGTATATCATTTGACAGCGGCCAGAGTCTCTTTCCACTGCCGCCTGACAGAAGTACAATGTTCATTA
>CANRDG010000134.1 GCA_947629275.1 uncultured Clostridia bacterium
CGCCACAGTTCATTCTTGATTTTCAGCTTTATGTCTGCTTTGCCGTCCATTAAAATCACCAGCTCTCCTGATACTTTATGTGAAAAACTTTTGCTTTTAAAAAGCCTGCAATTTTCTTTCGCCACTGAATCTTTTCCATATAAACATATCCAATTTCCCGATAATTCACATGATTTTGCAGCAGCCAAACATCCAGTAGCCGTTCGCTGACCCTGCCAAAGAGTCTGGCATCGAAGGCGGACATATTATCTGTGGGAATTCGTTTTTCCAACTCAAAAAGAATATCAAACAGCCAAGTGCAATATCGATCCAAATAATCTTTTTTCATTATAAACATATTGAATATATGTGCACTTCTGGCCTTCATTCTGCGGTCAAAATTATCCAAATATTCGGGATATTTTTCCGATATGATTTTCCGCGTAATATCTAAATGTGATGCGTCGAACGTATGTGCATAATGGCTATAAATTGTTTCAATATAGTAATGCCGTTTTCGGGGAAGAATTACATCTGTTTGAAGCAAAATCGATTCCAACTGCTCGCGTGATAACACGCTTTCATTTGAATTCTTCCTTGCTTTTATGGAAAAGTGCCGCCGATAATGCGCCAAACCGACATAATCCGCCGAGAGATTTTTCCATGCCCAATACAGACCTGTCAGTTCACAGAATTTCGGGTTTTTCTCACTAATATGATCGCCTGTATCGTCGCGCGTAAAGCCGATAGACGGTTTCCCGGCACTGCCTACATGTAAAGGAAGATATATGTCGTCCTGAGGCATCCAATACGGCTTATGTGCGGCGATAATGATCTTTATATTCATTTGTATACTTGTCTCCATTCTTCAGGTCATCTGCATGACTGTTTTCATATCAATACTCTATCAACTTCCATACAATAATCTCCTCTGCTGTTTGAATGAACAAATCATGCAGAAATTTTCAATGCTGTCAGAATTCTTCTCCGATTGGTTTTGCATCAAAGTTTTGCTTCCGCCAAATATCTACATACTGCGTCCTGCCATTCAGGAAACGGTGTGAAGCCGATTTCTATCAATTTGCTCTTATCAAGACGGCTATTGTATGGGCGTTTTGCTTTGCTCAAGCCATATTCACCCGTTGTGACAGGAATAACTTTCGTTTCCTTCTCAGCTTGCCGGAAGATTTTCTCGGCAAACTCCGCCCAACTGATGTAGCCGCCCTCGTTCGTAGCATGGTAAACGCCGTATTTATCTGTCTCACACATATCCGCAAGCAGCCTCGCAAGGTCGGGCGTATAGGTTGGCGTGCCGATTTGGTCGTTCACAACGCGCACTTCCTTATGTGTCTCGGCAAGCCTCAGCATCGTTTTAACAAAATTGTTTCCGTGGCTGCCGAAAACCCAGCTTGTCCGCACGATGTAGTACTTCTCAAGCGCGTTTTTGACCGCAAACTCACCCTCAAGCTTAGTTTCGCCGTAGTAGTTGAGCGGTGCAAAGTCCTCGCAGTCCGGCTCCCACGGCTCCGTCCCCTCTCCGCTGAAAACGTAGTCGGTCGAAATGTAAATCATCTTACAATCTGCTTCTTTACACGCCTCGTCAATGTACTTAGTCCCCAAAACATTGATTGCATAGACCTTTGGCTTGTTTTCTTCATCTTCGGCAGCGTCGACTGCAGTCCACGCCGCGCAGTGAACTACAGCGTCGGGCTTTGTTTTTGTGATGACGTCGTGGACCGCTTTTTCATCGGTAATGTCCAACTTTATGTATTCGCAGTCCTGTTCAAAGCTGTCTAAAATGTCGGTCGCAATTGGCTCGTAACCGCGCTTTTTAAGCTCTAAGATCATATCCCAGCCGAGCTGACCGTTCGCGCCTGTAACCAATACTTTCATCTTCTCACCTGTTGCCATACATCTTTTCATAATAGTTTTGGTACTCTCCCGAGATGATAGTCTCCCACCACTCGCGGTTGTCTAAGTACCATTTAATCGTCTTCTTGATTCCGTCCTCAAATTTGGTTTCGGGGAGCCAGCCGAGCTCGGTATGGATCTTGGTCGGGTCAATGGCGTAGCGCATATCGTGACCTTTGCGATCGGTGACGTAGGTGATGAGGGATTCGGGTTTGCCAAGCTCCTTGCAAATCAGCTTTACTATGTCGATGTTTTTCATCTCGTTATGTCCGCCGACGTTGTAGACCTCTCCGACGCGTCCGTTATGGATAATCAAATCTATCGCCTTGTAGTGATCTTCGACGTAAAGCCAGTCGCGGACATTCTCACCCTTACCGTAGACGGGCAGGGGTTTATCATTGAGGCAATTCGCTATCATCAACGGAATAAGCTTTTCAGGGAAGTGATAAGGCCCGTAATTATTGGAGCAGCGGCTGATGGTCACGGGCAGTCCGAAGGTACGGTGGTAAGCCAGTACAAGCAAGTCCGCACTTGCTTTTGATGCACTGTAAGGGCTTGATGTGTGGATCGGCGTGGTTTCAGTAAAGAACAGGTCAGGACGGTCAAGCGGCAAATCACCGTAAACCTCATCGGTAGATACTTGATGATAGCGAGTTATACCATACTTCCTGCAAGCGTCCATCATTACCTGCGTGCCGAGAATGTTTGTTTGCAGGAAAACTTCGGGATTCTCAATAGATCTGTCAACATGAGATTCCGCTGCGAAGTTCACAACTATGTCGGGGTGCTCCTCCTCAAAGAGTGTATAAACGCCTTTTCTGTCGCAAATATCTAACTTCACAAACCTGAAGTTCGGATTGTTCATCACGGGCTCAAGCGTGCTCAAATTGCCCGCGTATGTAAGCTTGTCCAAGCAGATGATGCGGTAGTCGGGATACTTTTTAAGCATGTGGAAAATGAAGTTTGAGCCTATGAATCCCGCGCCGCCTGTTACTATAATTGTCATAATTACACCTCAAAAGTTATTTTTGATTCGCTGAGCTTAGGGTGGTTTTTGTCCTTTTCACTCAGTATGGGCTCGCCGTCAAGCTGCCAATCTATGCCGATTTCGGGATCATTCCACATGATTCCGCCCTCGTCCTCGGGGTGATAGAACTCATCACACTTATATGCAAATTCCGCAGTCTCGGATATCACGACAAATCCGTGAGCAAAGCCCCTCGGTACCATAAACTGCCGCTTGTTTTCCTCACTGAGGACTACTCCGACCCACTTTCCGTAGGTTTCGCTTCCCTTTCTGAGATCGACTGCGACGTCAAAAACTTCGCCTTTCAACACACGAACAAGCTTCGCCTGCGGGTGTGTCTTCTGAAAATGCAATCCGCGGAGGACGCCTCGTCTTGAGCTTGACTGGTTATCCTGAACGAAGGTATAATTCAGACCTGCGGTTTTAAAATCCTGCTCGTTATAGGTCTCCATAAAATATCCGCGATTATCTCCGAAAGCTGTCGGCTCGATTATGTAAACGCCCTCGATTTCTGTCTTGATGAAGTTGAATTTACCCATCAGTACACCAGCTTTCCTTCGGCTACGTTTTTGAGATGCTGCCCATACGGCGATTTACCGTATTTTTCGGCGCTTTTAAGCAGCTCGTCTTTTGCTATCCAGCCGTTCTTATAGGCGATTTCCTCGGGAGCGGATATCTCGATTCCCTGTCGGTTCTGAATTATCTTGACAAAGTCGGTAGCCTCTGCAAGGCTGTCCATAGTGCCGGTGTCGAGCCAGGCAAAACCTCTGCCCAAAAGCTGAACGTCCAGAAGTCCGTCGCTTAAATACATCTCGTTAAGCGTTGTTATCTCAAGCTCGCCTCTTGCCGAGGGCTTGACCTGCTTTGCCTTCTCTGCAACGCCAGTGGGATAGAAATACAGACCCGTCACCGCATAGTTTGACTTCGGGTTTTTCGGCTTTTCTTCGATGCTGATTGCCCTGCCCTTTTCATCGAATGCAACAACGCCGAACCGCTCCGGGTCGGGAACGTAGTAGCCGAAAACAGTCGCTCGACCCAAATCAGCATTTGCAACAGCCGCTAGCAGAGATTTACTAAATCCGTTTCCGTAGAAGATGTTATCGCCCAAAACCATTGCGCATGGTTTGTCCCCGATGAACTCTTCACCCAGAATAAATGCCTGAGCAAGACCGTCGGGCGAGGGTTGGACTTTATAACTGAAATGCACGCCATAGTCGGAGCCGTCGCCCAAAAGCCGCTCGAAATCCGAGAGGTCGGAGGGAGTAGAGATAATTAAGATATCGCGGATTCCCGCAAGCATCAAAGTGCTTAGCGGGTAGTAGACCATAGGTTTGTCATAAATCGGTAACAGTTGCTTTGAGGTTACCATAGTTAAAGGGTATAGCCGGGTGCCACTACCTCCGGCTAAGATGATGCCTTTTATTATTGATTCCATATTATTAACTCGCTTATATACTTTTCAGTGTGTTGTATTGATTCCCTTTGACGGATGTTTTCAATTATCCGTCAGCAATTTACACTCCGCTTTTCATTAAAACAGCCGCAACAGTAGCGAAAACTATCTTAATATCCAACCACAACGAACGATTTTGCACATAATACAACTCCATCTGCTGCCGCTTTCCGTCCTCATATGTTGCATTGTTCCGTGCGTATGCCTGCCAATAACCCGTTAATCCTGGTTTGACCGAAAGCAAAAGTTCCTGCTGTTCGGGTGTATAGTTCTCGATGAGCTCATCTTTCAGTATAGGTCTGGGACCAACTAACCGGAGGTCATTTTTTATCAAGATATTATACGGTATTTGCATTACCTCATCGAGACTTAATTGCCTGATTCTTGCTCCAAAACATCTGCTGCCGTCACCTGGCTTCTTCCAACCTATCAGGCGTGGATCGTCGCGCAGTTTATATTCGCGCTTGTATTCCTCAAGCTGCTCCGGCGTGAGCATATCTTCAAGCTTGTCAGCCCCTATTTTCATTGACCGAAGCTTCAAGATTTTGATTGGCTTGTGATTCTTGCCAACGCGCTCTTGTATGTAGAACGGATTACCGGGGTCTTTTATCACTATAAGTAATGCTATTATCAGTACCGGAATCAGAAGCACGACGCTTGCAAGCGCAGAAAGCACTATGTCGAAAGTTCTTTTTATGAAATCATACAGAGGCTTTCGTTTAACCTTTATCCACTCTTTTGGCGGAGCGGCTACGGCAACCTGTCCGCCTTGTTCGGTTGTTTCCTTTTCGCTTTTTACTGTTTCCTCGACTTTCTCCACGGTCTCAACTCTACTGATCTCGGGCTCGGCAACTCGCTTTCTCCGCTGCCTAAACGGGATAACCACGCTGCTGTGATGTGTCTCATCGCCGCCCGTTTCAAGCGGCACGTCGATTGCTTCTTTTACAGCCGTTGCAATATTCCCTTCATTCAAATCCGC
>CANRDG010000135.1 GCA_947629275.1 uncultured Clostridia bacterium
ACAAACACCGGCAGCACGCTGAAGCCGATAGACGAGATAGCACGCGAGGTAATTCGCGGCGACTGGGGCAACGGCGACGAGCGGAAACAAAGGCTCACTAAGGCGGGGTATGATTATGGCAAAGTGCAGAAACGAGTGGACGAGCTGTTATAAGGCAACATAAAGGCGACGGGAGTCAATCCTCGTCGCCTTTTTTATATGCATCTAAAAGTGGTGTATTTTCTTACACGTTTTTTACACGTCAAACGTAAAATTCGGTGTATTTCAAAACAACAGGTTATAATGCTGCATTCTATAAATGTGCATTTAATTGATATAATTTCAATGTGGCATAAAAACAAACAACAGGCTGTAAAGCAGTGATTTTGTTCTCTCCTGCTCTGCCACACTTTGACCGCCTTATGGCGGTCAAAGTACCCAAAAAAGCCTTCGCCGCCAAAAACGGTCGGCGGCGCATACCTTCGGTATGACAGGCTTTTTCCCATTCTATTTTCATTTTGAGAGTGCACAAGAATTACTTCGCCGACTTTATTGGGTCGGCGATTTTGCTTTCTGAAAGTCAAAAGCCTTTCAGAAAACAAAACCGTAATTCTTGCCGCGTTTACCAAATAGGCGTGTTTTTTCTGTACTATTCACTACACATTGACCTCCTGCAAGCAGTCGGTCAAGTGCCGAAGAACCCTCTGCGAGGCTTCTTCCCATTCACTATTCACTAATTTTTATCAATAGCTTTTGAATTTAACGGGCTAAGAGACCCATCACGGGTCTTTTTTATTTTAATTTGACTGTTTCAAACACCTGCCGCCTCAACTATAATCAATATCATTTTTGTTACTGACAGAACATTCTTCCAGCAGCATTGAGGGTGATACATGGTTTTGTGGGAGAGAAGATGAGAGTGCGGCGGTGAGCTGTTGCTGGGGGTGTGTTTCTTACCTCTAGCCTCTAGCAGCATAAATCCTTAACATTTTCTTAATTATGTTGACCGCATAAAACAAATATTGTATAATGAAATAAAGAAGTATTTTCGCGATATTTGCAAAGGGAGGCGGCTAAAAATGCTCAGAGAGATCGCTAAAAACCTGCGCTGCCTTGTAACAGACAACAAGCTTATATTTGGTCTTATCTCCGTAAGCCTTATCATTTCGGTGATGACGCTTTTGTATGTTACTGTAGAGGTGCAGTATAACTCGGCAGGTGAAATTTCTGCTGAAAGCAACTTTTCTTTTGTCGGCATATTTCCGCAGGACGACGATATAGACACGTTGAGTAAGCAGTTAGATGATTTCTGCAAAGATCACGATGCAGTAAAATATCATTATGTTTCCTATAACTGCGACGGCGAACGTTTTGCCTATAATTTGGCTGCATTTTTTAAAGATGAAGATCTGCAAAAATACATAGATAGTCAGCAGTATATTACCAAAAAGGTCACTGTAGATGAACTTATATCAGGCAATGCGGTCTTGATGAAAGACATGACCGTAGACTTGGGCAGTGACCCTTCTTTGAACTCTGTGCCGCTGAATATAGCCGCCACATACAGTGATTCATCGCTGCCTTATTCAGACGGAGTCATACCCTTGCAGACAGCTTTGCAAACGGGCGCAGAGCCGGCAGCATATATCGTCAGCCTTGAGAGCGATACAAGCGGTGAGATACTAAGAAAATACCGCGACGACCTTGTCGATATCTTCGGCAGTGAAAGAGTTATTACAGAAGCCGACAGCGCCGTGCTGGCAGATTCATCCGAAGGATTTAACGGCGAAAATATTACGCTTATTATTATGGCTGCTGCGGCTTTTGTAAACATAGTTTTTCTGTTTATGTATACCATAAAGAAAAGGATACGAAACATACTTGTATACAAGCTCTGCGGCGCGACAAGCAGTCAGATATCATACATTATCTATCTTGAAATGCTTGCTGTTATTGCGGCGCATATTATCGTTGCTTTTCTTGTATTTCGTCTGGGACTTTTCAACATAATAAAAAGATACGATACGGCTTTTGCATACGGGCTGTCGCCCAAGCATTACCTTTTTACAGCTTTGGCTGCAATACTTATTGAAACTATCTTTGTGTACCCCACTATACTGAAGTATGCACAGACAGATGCCATGAAGCTGAAAAGAATGTAAGGGGGCAGGGAAATGTATCGAAAATATGTATTTTATCAGCTAGGCAAAAGACCGTTTATAACCCTGCTGGCAATATTGCAGTTTGCGCTATCTATATTTCTGATAGGCAACATTGTGAACAGGCTTTCGGGGTATTTTATAACGATAAGGCTGTTTGAAGGCGTAAACTCTGAGAATTCTTATTTTCTCAGCACTGTAACGGGCTATGAATATGACGGTATAAACAAAATAGACAGCGAAAGAGATGCTTTCAGCGAAGAACTTCATCGGCAGCTTGACAGCGGAGAAATGACGCAGGAAGAATTTTATGCAGAGCTCAGAAATTCTTGGGTTTCGTCAATAGAACAAAAACAAGCATTTTACAGGTCTTTGCCGAACATAGGAGACAGCCCCTGCGTAGAGACTGACATTTCAATGTTTGCTTCAAACCTTTATTCGTATGATGAGAGTATAAAAAGCGGTGTTCATTTAGGTAATGTTATGTTTCTGACAGATGACTGCACCGATGCGCTGAACTATCAGATGACCGACGGCAAGTGGCTTGGCAAAGGAGACGGAGAGTATATAGAGCTTGTTGCTCCGGAAGATAAGGGCTATCATATAGGAGATACATTGCAGCTTGCCTATAATGTTTTCACAGCCGAAGAAGGCGATGTTATGAAACCCGGCTGTTACGGAAAGATAGTCGGTCTTATAAAGCCCGATCAGTTTTTGTTTTTGAATAGAAGTGCAGGTGACGGATATGAAAATGGCGAAAGGCTGTATCTTAATGATTTTCTGACAGGTCAATACCCTGATTCATTTTTGGCGGTGTATAATGAAAACAACAGAAAGCTGCTGGACAGTGAACTTTTAATGAATAATTACTTTTTGGATCCTCACATAGTTACGCTGAAAAGCGATCTTACGCAGCAGGAGAAAACCGAATTTTTTGACAGCGCCGCCGACATGGGCTATTATGCGGTCAGCATGACAAATGCTTATAACAACACCTACAAAAGCGAGATGAAAGACCTGCAAAACGATATAATTTTTATCTCAGCCGCCTGCCTTATCGCGCTGATAGGACTTTTGGGCGTGGGAGCGCTGTTTGCCTCGGGTGATATGAAAACATTCGGCATATACTACATAAACGGGCTTACATGGAAACAATGCTTGTCTGTAAATGCGGTTTCTATGGCGGTAATGATGTCGTGTTCCGCTGTGCTATCGGTAGTTATAAAACTGGCGACGGCATATAAAGGCTATCACGATATGTTTAATTTTTATCAATCACAGTATCAGCGCATAGGCGGCGAATTAAAACAGCAGCTTATGGCGCGGGTGAAATTTTCCGATTTCTTTTACTACACGCCTACAGAGGTCATAACCATAATAGTTATGCTGATACTGGCATTTGCTGTATCTATGATAATTCCGTATGTGACGTTTAAACTCCGTTCGCCGGTAGATGTTATGAGAAGTGAAAACTGAACAAAAAGGCAGGACAGCTTAATTGCCGTTCTGCCTTTGGTTTTTATGTAAAACTTTTCCTTTCTTGACAAGAACTCAAACTTTGTGTAAAGTATTATCAGAACAGCCAACCCGTTCTGATAAGAAAATACATAAACGGCGCGACAAACAGCACGCTGTCAAATCTGTCCATTACTCCGCCGTGACCCGGCATCAGGTTGCCGTAATCTTTTATGCCGCACTGGCGTTTTATAAGCGAGGCTGTAAGGTCGCCTGCAAGCCCTACTACCGATGTTACCACGCCTGCAAGGAATATCATTATGTAGTTAAAGCCTACCGCGCCGTCTTTCATCAGCTTGTCGTATACAAGGCAGAATATTAGCGCGATAACGGCATTTGCAGCCGCGCCGCCAACAACGCCCTCGACTGTCTTTTTCGGGCTGATAGAAGGGCAAAGTTTGTGCTGCCCCAGAAACGAGCCTGCAAAATATGCTCCGCTGTCAGCAAACCAAGCGCACGCAAGCGTAAGCACCACAAGGAATATGCCGTACTTCATCTCGTTTATACGCACCAGCGAACCCAGCGCCGCAGGAACGAGCATACAGCTTGCCGCCATGAATGCTACATGGTAAAAATTCATCTTCTCATGCGCCATAAAGAAGCATATAGCTATAGCCAGCGCGAAAATTCCTTTAAGCGCATAGTGCATCATTGCCGGGGCTTTTGCAAAGTCGCAGAAAAAGTACAAAAATGCATAACCCACAGATATTGCTGTCGGGGCAGGGAACTGCCTGCAATTTGCGGCTCGCAGAAGCTCAAAAACACCCACAGCGGCAATAAGCCCCACCGCCAATGGGAACACAAACGTTTTGTGCAGCGCAAGCACTATGATCGCTAACACCGTTGCCACAGCCGCAGAAATTATTCTCGTTTTCATTATCCCACGTCCTTTTAATAAAGCGGTCATTTAACGCCGCCAAATCTTCTTGCTCTGTTTGAAAATTCTATTATAGCCTCGTCAAAATCGGCATCTGTAAAATCGGGCCAAAGAATGTCGGTAAAATAATATTCGGCATAAGCAGCCTGCCATATCATAAAGTTTGAAAGCCGCATTTCTCCGCTGGGTCTGATAACATAATCGAGCGGCGGAATATCGGGCGCATCTAGGTTTTGCTCAATTAGCTGCGGCGTTATTTCGTCGGTGCTTGTGCCGCTCTCGCATATCTTTTTAACGGCGCGGCAAATTTCGTCCTGACCGCCGTAATTTATCGCGAGTATCATTGTAGTACCCGTGAAATGCTCGGAACTTTTTTCGGTATTGAGCATTTTAGCTTGCAGCGTTGGTGAAAGCGCGCTTCTGTCGCCTATGAAACGCACCCTTATCTCCTCGTCGATAAAGTCTTTTACCTCGTCAAGGTTCTTTTCAAACAGATCCATAATGGCGTCGACTTCATCTTTGGGGCGTTTCCAGTTTTCAGTAGAAAACGCATAGAAGGTGATGTATTTTATTCCCAGCGTCTTTGCGCGGCGTGTAATGCTCCGAAATACTTTTACGCCCTCTTTGTGACCTAGCTTTCGCGGCAGACCGCGTTTTTTAGCCCACCTGCCATTGCCGTCCATTATAACGCCTACATGAACAGGCACCTGTGAAAGCTCTGGGATCGGATCAGACTTAGCCATAATATCACTCCGTAAATTTTATATGGAAAGTATCTCTTTTTCCTT
>CANRDG010000136.1 GCA_947629275.1 uncultured Clostridia bacterium
CCCGCGATTATTCGCGATAAACGGTCGGCTTTGCCGTCCGAAGTGAGCGCGGCGACACCGCCGCTTTAACTTGCAAACCAATATCGCTCTTTCGTGGAGGCTCCAAACTGCAAGTCCTGTGCAAAATGCCGATTCACATCATTCCATTTTTCTCACCCTCATTCATAAATATTTTTCACCGCCTCGCCCACAGAAGCCGACAAATCGCTCACACGGGCTTGAATGGTCGTAGGTGGTTAAACTACCCGACCTGCTCTGCAAAACTGCACTTCTCGCGTTTCTGCGCGTTATGGTGCGTGCCTGCTTTGGCTTCACCACTCCTTTCTTGCTTCTTGCCTCTCAACCTCTTGCCTCTAGTGGCACACCGCGCATTTCTGCGCGTTTCACGGTCGGATAGCCCTACCGCCATTTTTCAACCCCTTTCTTACCTCTTGTTTCTAGCCCTGCGCCTAGCTTTTCTCCGCGCACCTTTCTTGCTTTTTGACTTTGAGCCTCTTGACTTTCGCGGCTTGTTTCCACCTTTCTCTCTGTGAGATTTTTCAGAAGTTTTACCGTCACTTTTTGAAGCCGAGCCGTCACCCGTCACCCTGCTGTCACCCGACGAAACACACATCTTTTCAATGTTTTTTACAGGTCGGGTGCCGGCTGGACAGCAATTTGTCGTGCACGCTATTTTGCCGTCACCGCCGTCACCCGAAGGCTCATACCGCACCTCGATCCACCTCTTGCCGTGGCTTCTTTTAAGCTCAAATTTCACACCCAGCTTCTCAAGCTGCGCGGCATTTTGCATCAGTTTCTTGCTCACCACGTTGCTCTGAATTTCAAACCCCAGACTGCTCTTCAGCTTTTCACACAGCTCCGTCGCAGAGCCTTTGAATGTTTGAATGTTCATCATCAGATCATGTATCGCGAAAGGGAAACGGTCAACAGGCTTTTCAATTTGCACATCAGTCGCTATCCATTTACACTCATCTTTTTCCAGATGAATTTCACACTCGCGAATGTCACGCCCCGTCGCGAACAGTTTTGCGGTACTGCTTGTCCGCTTTGACTTCATCAGCACCAGACTTCCGTCCACGCAGCCGCTTATGCCCGTCGTACCTGAGATCATATTGAACGGGTCTGAATCACGATTCTTCCTCGTGTGGTGCACCAACAGTATGCAGATATTCAGTTTTTCTGCTAACCTTTTCAGAACAGTCAGTTCAGCATAATCTGAACCGTAGCGATATTCTTCGTCTGTCTTGATTTTCTGTAGAGTGTCGATCGCGACCATCTTCAAATCTGAATGAGCGTTTTTGAAGTTTTCGATCTGTTCTTCCAAACCATTTCCGATACTCTCCGCCAGTACCGAGAAGTACAAACTTTCGGACGGTTCATCGGTCAGCTCATACAACCTGTTTTGAATCCGCGAGTAGCTGTCCTCTAAGCATAGGTACAGCGCCGAGCCTTGCGTGGTTTCTCGCCCCAGAACCGATTCTCCTTTTGCGATTGATAGACACATATCCAGCACCAGCCAGCTTTTTCCGACTTTCGGCGCACCTGCGAGTATGTATAACCCCTGCGCCAAGAACCCGTCCACCACGAACTCAATGGGCTTGTAAACGGTCGTCATGATCTCCTCGCAAGATTTTGTAATTAGTTGTTTCATATGCACTCTCCTTTCACTTGTACAGGGGAAGAAGTGAACTTTTTGCTACCCCTAAATTTTCAAATTTCAAAAAAATTTGTATGCCTGCACAAATTCACGACTATTGTTTTAGATGTTTTCACAACTGTCGTTCAAATCTTTCCTCTCACTTGTATAGGGTAAGATGTCGGGCATTTAACAACCATAAAAATGAAAATTGTAAATCTTTTTGTATGCTTGCACAAATACAAGTCTATTGTTTTAGATATTTTCACAACCACTTCTCGATCCTATCTCCCTCTACTTGTATAAGGGAAGATGTCAGGCATTTAACAACCCTAAAAATTAAATTTGTAATTTATTTTGTATAGCTGCACAATTCCGCAAACCTAGTTTTATGATTTTTGACAGCATTTCATTTCTTCCCCCTTTACTTGTATAGGGGTATTTGCAAGGATTTTGATACCCCAAAAATTGAAAATTAAATCTAATTTCGTATGGCTGCACAAATTTGAAAAACTTTTTTAGTTATTTCAACAACAGATTCTTAAATCTTCTCCCCTCACTTGTATAGGGTAAGAAGTCTGGCATTTAACAACCCTCAAAATGAAAATTGTAACTAATTTTGTAGAGCTGCACAAATTCACATATCTCATTTTAAGTATTTTGACAGCATTTCGCTTCTTTTCCCTTTACTCGTATAGGGATATTTGCAAGGCTTTTGATACCCCCAAAAATGAAATTTAAATCTAATTTCGTATAGCTGCACAAATTCGTAGGCTGTATTTTGGACTTTTTTACAACTTATTCACTTCTATTTCTTTTCCCTTTACCCTATTAGCAAACGAAAAATGAGTTATTATGCGCTAAAAAATACTTTTCATAGCTTTTGCTGTGCTTTATCCACACAGTTATAACTTTTGGTTACAACTGATGAACCAAAAGAAACTTCACAAAAAGCAAGTTTTGCAATATAATAAAGCTAAATAAAACACTTTTTTCGGAGAAAATTATGAGTGAAATTTATGAAGTACTTCGCCGTGAGTTCGTCTATGTGTGGTACTACTTTCAGCTCCAGCTGCGACAGATAGCAGGCTACTGGGCGCTAGGCATGGTGATAGGTTCGCTGGTGTCGGTGTTCGCAAAAGACAGCATTCATAACGCCTTTGACCGTATCCGCGATAAAAAGTGGGGACTGTGGGGCGTTGTGCCTGCAAGCATTTTAGGCGTTGCTTCACCGCTTTGTATGTACGGCACAATACCGATAGCCGCATCTTTTTCAAAACACGGTATGCGGCACGACTGGCTTGCGGCGTTCATGATGTCAAGCGTGCTGCTCAATCCGCAGCTTATTATGTACTCAACAGCCTTGGGCGTAACCGCGCTTGTGATACGCATTGTGTCCTGCACATTGTGCGGAATTATCGCAGGTGTAGTGGTGCATATTTTCTATAAAGACAAACAGTTTTTCAATTTTGACGGCTTTGAACCGAGGGCAAGCCACGATACTCACCCGAATTTATTTCTGCGCTTTCTGTTCAATCTCGGCAGAAACATCAAGGCAACAGGGCTGTGGTTTCTGCTTGGCGTTCTGCTTTCCGCACTGTTTCAAAGATATGTTCCTGCGGATAAATTCGCAGAGCTTTTCGGAAAGTCCAACGAGGGCTTCGGCGTACTTATGGCAGCAACAATAGGCGTTCCTCTGTATGCCTGCGGCGGCGGTACTATACCGCTTATACGCGAGTGGCTCGCTATGGGAATGAGTATGGGCAGCGCATCTGCGTTTATGATAACAGGGCCTGCCACAAAGATAACAAACCTCGGCGCATTGAAGATCGTCCTCGGGCTGAAACGGTTTATCATCTACATAGCTTTTGTAATGGTGTTTTCTCTCGCAACAGGGCTTATTATCAATCTGATTTTATGACAGGAGTGGTCGTATGAAAAAATTATCTATAGGCATACTCAGCTTAGTTTTTGCAGTAGGGCTTTCATCTTGCGGATCGCCCGACATTTCTACAGACAAAGATGCCCCTGTGGTATCTTCGCCTTATGCAGACAGCTCTTCTGCAAAAGATTCGGAAACTTCATCGGCAACGGGAGCACCCGATTCCTCCACAGTGTACTTTACTTCCGACATTTCCCCCGAAGGATTGATGGCAGTTTATGAAGCGCTGGGCTGGCAGCCTACGGGAAATGTGGCGGTCAAGCTGTCCACGGGCGAGCCTCCTGCAAGCAACTATCTTCGCCCCGAACTGATAAAAGACCTCGTTCAGTCGGTTGACGGCACTATTGTTGAATGTAACACCGAATACGGCGGTTCGCGCTCTGAAACCGAAATGCACAAGCAGGTCGCTAAAGACCACGGTTTTACCGATATTGCAGATGTAGATATTCTTGACGAAGAAGGTTCGGTTCAGCTTGAAGTCGAGGGCGGAAGTCACCTAGAAACCGACTATGTAGGCTCGCATTTTACTAATTACGATTCATACATTGTGCTTTCTCACTTCAAAGGGCACGCCATGGCAGGCTTTGGCGGCGCGATCAAAAATATCTCTATCGGTCTTGGTTCGCAGGAGGGCAAATGCCTTATACATACGGGTGGTCAGAGCCATACAAGCCCTTGGGGCGGCGACCAGACCGCTTTCACCGAATCCATGGCAGAGGCAGGAAAAGCGGTTTCAGATTATCTTGATAAAGGCGATAAGATCATCTACATCAGCGTACTCAACAATATTTCTATCGACTGCGATTGTGACGGAAATCCTGCCGAGCCGGATATTCACGATATCGGCATACTTGCATCTACCGACCCCGTGGCAATAGATCAGGCTGCGATAGACCTTTGTTTTGCAGCAGACGGCAGCGAGTCTTTGCAGAGACGTGTCCAGCAGCAAAACGGTCTGCATACGCTGGAGCACGCCGAGGAGATAGGGCTTGGCAGCCGCACCTATGAAATGATAAACATTGACGATTAAATATTAAAAGGAGAGATAATTATGTCAACAGCAATTAAAACCATTGAAAGACCTCGCCTTTCGGCAAAGGTACAGACTATTGCAACACTTGCAGCAATCGTTGGAGCTGTGGCAGTTCCGCAGGTGTTCCATCTGCTTGGCGCAGCATCTGGGCTCGGCACTTCTCTTGGTGAAGCATTTCTGCCCATGCACCTGCCGATAATTCTTGTAGGGCTTCTTGCAGGGCCTTACGCAGGAGCGATAGCAGGACTTTTGGGACCTCTTGCAAGCTTTGCACTTTCGGGTATGCCCGGCATTGTAATGCTGCCATTTATGATGATAGAGCTTTGCGGCTACGGTCTTGCGGCAGGGCTTTTGAGAAATACAAAAATTCCTACCTTCGGCAAAGTCGTTATAGCGCAGATAGCAGGACGTGCAGTACGTGCAATTGCAATTCTAGCAGCAGTATATCTTTTAGGAAATGAAAATGTCCGCGTGGCTTCCATTTGGACAAGTATTGCAACGGGTCTTTTCGGAATAGCACTGCAATGGGCGCTTCTTCCGCTGATAGTTTATCGTGTAGAGAATCTGAAAAAAGAATAATACAGCAATAAAGTTTGCTATTAAAAAAGCATCGCTCTTTGAACAAGTCCATTAAAAACGAACAATGACAAAAAGGCACCTTCTATGGTAGAATAAAGATACTACTATAGGAGGT
>CANRDG010000137.1 GCA_947629275.1 uncultured Clostridia bacterium
CTTCTCTCAAAGCTTTGACTTTTCAGGGTTCCTTTTCCTTTTTGGATCTTTCGATTGTTCAATTTTCAAGGTGCTTTGGCGCGCTAAACGGCAACTTACCGCTATCCACGCGACTTATATATTCTACCACTTTCGAGCCGCAAAGTCAACAGTTTTTTTATGGAAAACTCACTTTTGTAGCTTTGAACAAATTTTGCGAAAATTCCGAAAACTTTGTGGTGAAATTTAACGTTTCGAGCCGTTCCCCGAAAAACGGAAAACGGCTTTTGACGTAATATTCAGTTCTTTCCATGGCTTTTAAAACAAAGAGCCGCCAGAAATCCAAAGACAAGCGCGGCGCATATACCTGCCGCAGAAGAAGTCAGTCCTCCCATAAATATACCTAAAAATCCCGATTCATCTACAGCTTTCTTTACGCCGTCCGCAAGGAGACTTCCAAAGCCTGTTAGTGGGACGGTCGCACCGCCTCCTGCAAAGTCTATCAGAGGCTTGTAAACGCCGCAAGCACCCAAAATAACGCCTATGACAACATATGCAACTAGTATCCGCGCAGGGGTAAGCTTGGTATAATCAATAAGCAGCTGACCCACAGCGCAGAACGCTCCGCCTACAAGAAAAGCCCAAAGATAATGCATAAAATACTTCCTTTCATGTAAAATTCGCTATTTGCCGCTATCGTGCGAGAGCCACACGGCATGGGCGATAGATGGTATACTTTCGCCCTGCTGGTTTATCGTGGGCGACATAAGCGCGCCCGTTGCCGCGAACAATATATTTTTTATCTCGCCTGAGCGCAGCTTCGGCACAAAGTGACCGCACAGCATACTTGCCGCACAGCCGCAGCCGCTGCCCCCTGCGTGTACGTCCTGCGACTCAGTATCGAATATCATAGTGCCGCAGTCGCGGTGGTTTGGGCGTATATCAAAGCCCTCGCGCATGAGCAGGTCGCACACTATACGGCTGCCGACAAGCCCGAGATCGCCGGTTACTATATGGTCAAAACTTTCGGGAGCAAGACCCGTATCTCTGAAAAACTGCGCCAGAGTCTCGCAGGCGGCAGGAGCCATAGCCGCGCCCATATTGTTAGCGTCCGTAACGCCCATATCGACTATTTTACCGATAGTCACAGCTCTGACATAGGGCGCTTCTCCCTTGGCGGACACCACCAGCGCTCCACTAGCCGTGGCAGTCCATTGAGATGTGGGCGTGCGCTGACCTCCGTAGTCGAGGGGAAAGCGGTACTGCCGCTCGGCGGTGCAAAAATGAGATGAAGTAACTGCGATGACGTTGCTGCCGACGCCGTTATCGACCAGCAGCGAGGACAACAGCAGCCCCTCCGCCATGGTGGAACACGCGCCGTATATGCCGAGAAAGGGGATGCTGAGATCCCTTACCCCGTAAGTTGTGCCGATACACTGGTTGAGCAGGTCGCCGCCGAGCATAAAGTCAATGCTATCGTTCTGCATTTGGTTCTTGTCCAAAGCAAGCTCTATTGCCTTTCGCTGCATAAGGCTCTCCGCCTGCTCGTAGGTCTCCATACCGAAGTAGTCGTCCTCGCAGGTATAGTCGAAGCAGTCGTGCATAGGGCCCTGCTGCTCCATTTTGCCGCCTACGCACGCAGAAGTAGATATACACGGGGTATTTGACAGCTTATAAGTACAGCCGCTTAATTTTTCAGACATAATATCACCTTGCCAATATCTTTTTATAATAGTATGGCAAGGTGAGGCATGAATTATTCAATAAAAAATGGCTCGATATACATCTTACCGAAAGCCGTTCAGCTTTGATACGAATTCCCACTGACGTTTCATATAATCTCTCAGCGGTTGTATGCTTTCTTCATACTTTGCCAAAAGGCTGGCGGGAGTTTCAAAACAGCTCATCACCGCCCTCGCGGCGCGATATCCGCTTTCCACAGCCGAAGATATTCCCTCTCCCATGGGATTGAGAAATCCTGCTGTTTCTCCTGCAAAAAGAACGCGACCAACGCCACATTCAATGCTGTGTTTATTATCAACAAGCGGCATAAGCCATTTATCGGTTTTTAACTGCTGCTGTATTTTAAGAAAATATTTTTTCGACAAGTAGTCCACAAATCTGTTATAATACATATCTATATTTTGCTGATCTTTGACCGCGACCCCTATAACGATATTGTTATCCTTGACATTCAGCCACGAGTCGTACTGCGATAATTCAGGCTGTAAAAAAGCATAGAAATAATGACGATCAAGATCTATGCTCCCCTTGTTGAATGTCTGAAACGTTATAATGCTCCTACCTTTTTTATGCAGCAGCTTACGTTTAACAGCCCCCACTGCTCCCTCACAGTCGATAACATATCCTGCTTTTATGTTATATCTGTTTTTACCAGTAATTTCAACTTCTACAGTATCATCAGTATCGCGGCATGAAACGACAGTCTGCTCTTCCAGTATTTTTGCTCCGCAAGCCGCCGCCTTTTCACAAAGCCACATATCAAAATTATTTCTCCAAACATTATAACCGTTCTGCTCAAAAACAAACTCTTTGCCAAAACGATTTGTAAACACCATTCCTTTATTCAAGGCAGGCGCACAGGTCACGCTTTGGGGAATGTCCTCTCCGAAATACTCTCTGATAAGGTCAGCAGTTTTCTTTATTATCTGTCCCGAGCAGGATTTATATCTCGGCAATTTATTCTTCTCAAGCAGTATAACGCTGTATCCGGTCTGTGCAAGTGTCTTAGCAGCAGTACAGCCTGCCGGACCTGCGCCGATAATTATAACATCTGTCATATATATTCTCCAAATTACAAAGATACGGCTCGATCACAACAATGACCGAGCCTTCGTATTATCCCAAAAACTTATGCAGCACATCAAACAGTTTATCCATATCAAGCGGTTTGGCGATATGGTCGTTCATGCCGCTTTCAAGAGCCTGCCGCTTATCCTCGTCGAATGCGTTCGCTGTCATAGCTACAATAGGTATATCGGCTATCTCCTTGTTGTCAAGGGCGCGTATAGCTTTCGTTGCTTCATATCCGTCCATAACGGGCATCTGAACGTCCATAAGTATAAGATCATAGTCGCCCTTTTTGGCGTTTTTCATTATCTCTACAGCCTCGGTGCCGTCGCAGGCACTGTCAACTTTCAGACCGCTTTCGGTAAGTATTTCAATGGCTATTTCGCGATTAAGCTCATTATCTTCAACTAAAAGCAGCTTTTTGTCTTTCATAGCCTCCGCGCTCGGTATAGTTACCTCCTCGGTCGGCGTTACTATGCCCTTATTCGCTCCGAGCGCTGAAACGAGCGTTTCCCTGAGCGTTGAGGCGAATATAGGCTTATTGCAAAATGCAGTTACGCCTGCTTCTCTTGCCTCATGCTCTACAACAGTCCAGTCGTATGCGGTGAGTATTATTATAGGTATCTCGTCGCCTATCTCGCGCCTTATCTGCCGCACTACCTCAATGCCGTTAAGGTCGGTCAGATACAGATCTATAATATAGGCGTTGAAAATATCTCCAAGCTCTTCTGCCTGCCTTGCGTGCAGCACCGCTTCTTTGCCCGACATTGTCCAGTCGGCGCGAAGACCCAGCTGCACGAGCATTTTCGTAACGCTGTCACATATTGCGTAGTCGTCGTCTACCACGAGCGCGCGCATACCTTCAAGCTCTTTTATGACTTCTATCTGCTTTGTTTCGGTCTGCAATCTGAAATCAAGTTCCAAAATACATTCGGTACCCTTGCCCTGTTCGCTTACGACCTCCAGCGTACCGCCCATCATATCTACGATATTTTTAGCTATAGCCATGCCGAGACCCGTGCCCTGTATGCCGCTGACTGTAGAAGTTGCCTCCCTCTCGAACGGGTCGAATACCCTTTCGAGGAATTCAGGGTCCATGCCTATGCCGGTATCTTTTACGCGTATCTCATACTTTGCGTAACCCTCGGGTGCGCCGTGCTTTTGCTTTATTATCAGCGATACCGAGCCGCCGTCGGGCGTGAATTTTACTGCGTTACTCAAAAGGTTCAGCAGCACTTGATTTAAATGCAGCTTGTCACAGTATATATCCTCATCTACAACATCTATAGTATCTATATAGAAATTCAGCTGTTTTGAGTGCATCTGGTTGAGCAGTATATTTCGCAGGTCTCCCAAAATTTCCGGCAGACTGCACTGAGTTTCTTCGATGTCAACTCTGCCGCTCTCTATACGGCTCATGTCAAGAATATCATTTATAAGACTAAGCAGATGATTGCTTGACGAAAGTATCTTTGAAAGATAATCTTTAACGCGCGCGGTGTCCTCGGCGTTGGCTGCCGCTAAGGTGGTATAGCCTATAATGGCGTTCATAGGCGTGCGTATATCGTGCGACATATTTGAAAGGAACATGGTCTTTGCTCTCTCGGCATTTTCAGCCTTTACGAGTCTTTCCTGCAATATCGCCTTTTCCATAGTCACCGAAGTATTGCGCAGCGTCCATATCATATATATTACAAACGACAAAAGCTCCAGCGCACCGACTATGTACCCTACGCGCCTTATTTTAATAGCGCTTTCCAGAACGGTTTCTTCGGGCACCGTTACTGCAACTGCCCACTCGTTGAGATCCTTTGAAGCGCCCAACTGCTGCCAGTCGTTTTCGCTAATAGGCATATAGTAGAAGTACTCAAACTCCTGCTGCGTTTCAGAGAACATTATGGTATGACCCGACTTGCCGTCCTTTATCTCCTGCGCGACATCGTCCATAGACATACTGCCGCTCTTTACCTTTCTGCCGTTAAAGTCGTCAACGGCGCCCAGCTCTTCATGAACGGTATCCATCAGCAGGTCGCCCGTGCGGCGGTCTACTATAAAGGTATTTGCCGTACCTCCGTATATGTTATTTAAGTTCAGCATATTCGGCAGTTCGTTAAGATATATGGTAGAATACAGCATGGCGATCACATTGCCGTCTTTTACTATAGGCACAAAATGGCGTATCAGCGGATCGTTGCTTTCGCCTATGCTTACCATTCTGTCGGTAACGTGCTCGCCCAGCGCGGCTTCTTTTTCAAAATCAAGATACGCAGAGGCATCTATCTTTCTGCCGCTCATCGAAATTATATAGTTATCGGGCAGAAGAATGTTCATCTGCGTGGCGGTGGTAAGCACCGAAAACTGCCGCAAAAACTCCTGCATCATATCCTCGTCGTCTGCCGCCTGCTCGGCTATTATATCGGCAACGGCATTTAGCAGAACGCTGTCGTTTTGCAGTTTGTTGC
>CANRDG010000138.1 GCA_947629275.1 uncultured Clostridia bacterium
AGCCTTTCATAGCTTCCTCGACCGCAACAGCGCAGGCAACGGTAGCGCCAACCATCGGGTTGTTGCCCATGCCGATAAGTCCCATCATCTCAACGTGAGCGGGAACAGACGACGAACCTGCGAACTGCGCGTCGGAGTGCATTCTGCCCATGGTATCGGTCATGCCGTAAGAAGCAGGACCTGCTGCCATATTATCAGGGTGGAGCGTTCTGCCCGTACCGCCGCCGGAAGCAACTGAGAAATACTTCTTGCCTGCTTCAAGTCTTTCCTTCTTATAAGTACCTGCAACGGGGTGCTGGAATCTGGTGGGATTGGTAGAGTTGCCCGTTATTGAAACGTCGACGTTCTCTTTCCACATTATAGCAACGCCTTCTGTAACGTCGTTAGCGCCGTAGCAGTTTACCTTAGAACGCAGGCCCTCTGAATAAGCCTTGCGGAAAACTTCCTTAACTTCGCCGGTGTAGTAATCCATTTCGGTCTCAACGTATGTAAAGCCGTTTATTCTTGCGATTATCTGTGCTGCGTCTTTGCCGAGACCGTTAAGAATAACTCTCAGCGGTTTCTGACGAACTTTGTTAGCCTTTTCAGCAATACCTATAGCGCCCTCTGCAGCAGCGAAAGACTCATGTCCTGCGAGGAACGCGAAGCACTCTGTCTCCTCCTCGAGCAGCATTTTGCCGAGGTTGCCATGACCGAGACCAACTTTTCTTTGGTCAGCAACAGAGCCTGGTATGCAGAAAGACTGAAGTCCCTCTCCTATAGCTGCTGCTGCATCTGCTGCCTTGGTGCAGCCTTTCTTTATTGCGATAGCGCAGCCTACAGTGTAAGCCCACTTAGCATTTTCAAAGCAGATAGGCTGAATGCCCTGAACTATGGTATAGGGGTCGAAGCCCTTTTCCTTACAGATGTCGGCACATTCCTCTATTGATTTGATACCGTACTGCTCCAGAACGGCAAGTATCTGCTTTTCTCTTCTCTCGTAAGATTCAAATAAAGCCATTGTTCGTTCCTCCTTATTCTTTTCTCGGATCTATCAGCTTTGCTGCATCTGCAACTCTGCCGTACTGACCCTGAGCTTTTTCAAACGCTGTATTTGCGTCGTCGCCTGCTTTGATGAAGTCCATCATCTTGCCGAAGTTAACGAACTTATAGCCTATTATCTCGTCGTCCTCGTTGAGGGCTATCTTGGTAACGTAACCGTCGGTCATTTCAAGGTAGCGAGGACCTTTTGCCAAAGTACCGTACATAGTACCTACCTGAGAACGCAGACCCTTTCCGAGGTCTTCAAGTCCTGCGCCTATGGTAAGCCCGCCCTCTGAAAATGCGCTCTGCGAACGGCCGTAAACTATCTGCAAAAACAGCTCTCTCATAGCGGTATTGATAGCATCGCACACGAGGTCGGTATTAAGTGCCTCGAGGATAGTTCTGCCGGGAAGTATCTCCGCCGCCATTGCTGCCGAATGGGTCATGCCTGAGCAGCCTATCGTTTCAACGAGGCATTCCTGTATTACGCCCTCTTTTACGTTGAGCGTGAGCTTGCAGGTACCCTGCTCGGGAGCGCACCAACCGATACCATGGGTAAATCCAGAAATATCGGTGATCTGTTTAGCCTTTACCCATTTTGCTTCCTCCGGTATCGGAGCAGCGCCGTGAGCTGCGCCCTGCGCTACGGGACACATTCTTTCAACTTCGCTTGTGTAAGTCATACTGATAAAAACTCCCTTCTGATATATGCTGCGGATAAGTTTCCGCAATACATATATATTATATATTATTTTCACATCTTTTTCAAGGGCTTTTGACAACTTTTTTCCGAAGACTTTTCCCACGTGCCAAAAAAGCCGCGTTCGGGCGTATTGATAAAAATTAAAAAGTGTGATATAATTATATAAAATATGTATGGAAGTGAGTACATGGAGGATAACATAATCGCTCAGTTTACCGAAGAAGAAGTATGCCGCATGGTAGACGAGGCGCGCGCCGAGATACGCAAAGAGCGCACTGACTGTCAGGCGGCAAAGCGCGGCTGGACTTTTGAAAAGCTATGCGACGACATTGACGTTTGCATATCGGCAGAGCACAGATTTGGCACTGACGCTTTTTTACTTGCTGACTTTGCTGCCCCTCGGCACAAAGACTATGTTTGCGATTACTGCGCAGGCTGCGGCATTGTGGCGTTTCTGATGATACGCGATTTTCAACCAAAATACGTTGCCGCTTTGGAGATACAAAAGCAGGCGGTGGAGCAGATGAATATATCATACGACAGGAAAAGTACTTTGCACATTGACATAATTCAAGGCGATCTGAAAGAATTCAAGAGCGAAAAGGAGCTTGACCTGATAACCTGCAATCCTCCGTACAAAATAAATAACACGGGTATTAAAAACAGCAGTGATTCGGCTGCGGTGGCGCGGCACGAGATAATGTGCACCATTGACGACGTTTGCAAAAGCGCGGCAAGAAATTTGAAATTCGGCGGCAGGCTGTGCCTTTGCAACAGACCCGAGCGGCTGTGCGATGTTTTATACGCGATGAGGCAAAACGGCATTGAGCCGAAGCGTTTGCGAACGGTACAGAAAACGCCCGAAACGCCGCCGTGGCTTATACTAGTCGAGGGGTGCAAGGGCGGCAAGCCGTTCATGACGATAGAGCCGCCGCTATACACTTCTGACGGGAACGGCGGATACTCGAACGAAATGAAAAGGATATACAAACTGGATAAATACGGTCTGGAGGGTACGATATGAAGTTACTTGCGATAGACGGCAACAGCATACTTAACAGGGCATTTTACGGGATAAGAATGCTCTCAAACTCAAAGGGTATGTTCACCAACGCGATAACGGGATTTCTCAACATTTTTCTGAAAGAGCTTTCGGAGGTGTCGCCCGACTGCGCGGCGGTGGCGTTCGACCTGCCTGAGCCTACTTTCAGGCACAAAAAGTCTGCAACATACAAGGCGAACCGCAAAGGTATGCCGCCCGAACTTGCCATGCAGCTGCCGATAATAAAGCAGATACTCACCGCTATGGGCATAAAGATAATAGAATGCGAGGGCTTTGAGGCTGACGACATACTCGGAACGCTTTCGCGCATATGTACCGAAAACGGCGGCGAATGTTATATTGTTACGGGCGACCGCGACAGTTTGCAGCTTGTTAGCCAAAGCACTACCGTTCGCCTTGCGACAAACAAAGGCACTGTGATATACGATCCTGCGAAAGTTAAAGAGGTATACGGTTTAGAGCCTTTGCAGCTTATTGAAGTAAAGGCTTTGCAGGGGGACAGCTCTGACAACATATCGGGCGTTGCAGGTATAGGCGAAAAAACGGCTCTTTCGCTTATTCAGCAGTTTGGCAGTGTTGACGGTCTTTACGAAAACCTTGAAGGCAGCGCGCTTACGGCATCTGTAAAAGCAAAACTTACAAACGGCAAAGAAAGCGCATACGAGAGCCGCTGGCTTGGCACTATAGTAAAAGATGCGCCGATACCGCAGGACTTGGGCGAATACACTAAGAAACCGCAGGACAATGCCGCTCTGTGTGATATTTTCGGCGAGCTTGAGATGTTTAAAATGCGTGAACGTTTTGCCACGGGCGCTCAGGGCGACACCGCCGCGGAAGAAAAGGTAAAGATAGCTGATGCGCCGAAATATGAGGTGAAACCTTTAGACGGCACCGCGCTTGAAAAGCTGAAAAATGCCGCAAAGCCTGTATGTTTTATATTCGCGGACGGCAATTTGCAGGTATTTTCGGAGGGTGTGATATACGAGACTTCCGACGGGCAGGCTGCGCTTGATTTTCTGGAAAGCGGCTGCGAAAAATACTGCTTTGAGGGCAAGGCGGCGCACAAATTTGCGCTTTCTCACGGCAAGGAAGTACAAAAGCTATCGTTTGCGTGCGACCTTGCGGGGTATCTGCTCAATTCGCTCTCTACCGAATACACCGTTGAAAATATGTGTTTGAAATACAAGGTAATGTACCGCTCCGACATTGAAGGGTATGAGAATATTTCGTCTCTTGAAGGGCTGTGCAGTCATCTGAAGGCGGAGATAAGCGGCGGCGGAATGGACAGCCTATTTTACGATATTGAACTGCCGCTTTGCGAAGTGCTTGCCTCTATGGAGCTTGCAGGCGTTAAGGTAAATGCTGACGGCGTGCGCTCTTTCGGCGAGGGTCTGAAAGGCGATATCACGCAGCTGGAACAGGAAATTTACGACATTGCAGGGCATGAGTTCAACATATCTTCGCCAAAGCAGCTGGGCGTTGTGCTTTTTGAGGAACTTCATCTGCCGTGCAAAAAGAAAACAAAGTCGGGTTACTCCACAAATGCGGAAGTGCTTGAAGACATTGCAGACCGCTCGCCTATTATACCGAAAATACTGGAATACCGCACGCTTACTAAACTTAGCTCTACCTATGTTGACGGGCTTCTGAAAGAGATACGCGCTGACGGCAGGGTACATTCTGTATTCAAGCAGACCGAAACGCGCACGGGAAGGATATCATCGACAGAGCCGAATATGCAGAACATTCCCGTCCGCAAGGAGATAGGCAGGAATATGCGCAAATTCTTTGTTGCAGAAGACGGAAACCTGCTGCTCGATGCCGACTACAGCCAGATAGAGCTGCGCGTGCTGGCGGCTGTTTGCGGCGATGATAACATGAAAAACATCTTTCTGAGCGGCGGCGACATACACACTTCCACCGCGGCGCAGGTGTTTGGTTTGCCCGAAGATTTTGTAACACCCGAGATGAGACGCGCCGCAAAGGCGGTCAACTTCGGCATAATTTACGGCATAGGGGCGTTTTCACTTTCAAAAGACATTGGCGTTTCGGTGGCACAGGCTAAAAGGTATATACAAGACTATCTGAACAACTTCCCCAACGTTTCAAAGTACATGGACAAAGTGGTGGAAGATGCGCAGAAGCAAGGCTTTGTTACCACAGTCTTCGGCAGGAGGAGATACATTCCCGAGCTTTTGTCATCTAACAAAAATGTTCAGGCGTTCGGCAAACGCGCGGCTATGAACGCACCTATTCAAGGCGCGGCGGCGGACATTATAAAGATAGCTATGGTAAGGGTATACAAGCGTCTGAAAGAGGAAAAGCTGAACGCTAAACTGATACTGCAAGTACATGACGAACTTATAGTTGAGGCGGCAAAGGAAGATGCCGAAAAGGCTGCTAAAGTGCTGTGCGAAGAAATGAAAAAGGCTGTTACTTTAGATGTTCC
>CANRDG010000139.1 GCA_947629275.1 uncultured Clostridia bacterium
GCGTATTCTGCCGCAAAAGCAGGGCTTATAGGCTTTACAAAAGCCCTCGCCAAAGAGGAAGCCCCAAGCGGCATACGGGTAAACTGTATAACAGCAGGAATGATAGATACAAAAATGAACGCGTGCTTTTCAGCCGATGAAATTGCCGATATTGTCGATGAAATACCCCTTTCGCGTATCGGCACACCGCAGGATATCGCAAACGCAGTGGCATTTTTAGCCTCCGATAAAGCTTCGTATATCACGGGAGCGGTAATTAAAGTAAACGGCGGAATGTGCATTTGATGAGGTGATAATTATGAGTATGAACGATACGCCTGTAGCTAACAGGCTGCATATCTCAATTTTCGGAAAGCGCAACGCAGGCAAATCGAGCCTGATAAACGCTCTCACAGGTCAGCAGACAGCCATAGTTTCGGAGGTCGCAGGCACTACCACAGACCCCGTCTATAAAACTATGGAAATGCTGCCCTTAGGGCCGGTCGTAATATATGATACCGCAGGCATCGACGACGAGGGCGAACTCGGTTTGCTCAGGGTCGAAAAGTCACTTGCGGTGCTGAATAAAACAGATATAGCAGTGTATGTCTACACAGATGCCATAGATGCAAACGATATGGCGGCTATAGACAGAATAAAAGAGCGCAATTTGCCGCTTGTGATAGTGAAAAATAAGTGCGATATTTACGGCAACAGCGTAAACGAAGACGAAGTAAGCGTGTCAGCGCAAACAGGGCAGGGGATAGATGAACTAAAAAAACGCCTGTGTGCCTGCCTGCCTCAGCTTGCACCAAAACAGCCGCTTATCGCAGACCTTATAGAAAGCGGCGATAATGTAGTCCTCGTGATACCTATAGACAGCGCCGCACCAAAGGGAAGAATAATCCTTCCCCAGCAGCAAGTTTTGAGAGAAGCTATAGAAAACGGCGCGATAGTCACCTGCGCTACCGAAAAAAGCCTGCCAAAAGCTCTGCAAAGTCTTTCGCAGCCGCCAAAACTTGTAGTTACCGATTCTCAGGCGTTTGAAACTGTCGCTAAAATAGTTCCCGAAGATGTTTATCTTACTTCATTTTCAATACTTATGGCAAGATTCAAAGGCATACTTACATCTGCCGTCCACGGCGCAAGAACATTAGATACACTCAAAGACGGCGATACAGTGCTTATAAGCGAGGGCTGTACCCACCACAGACAATGCGACGATATAGGTACTGTAAAACTTCCGCGCTGGATACAGGGCTACACAGGCAAGAAACTCAATTTTGAATTTACCAGCGGCGGAGAGTTTCCCAAACTTCTCGGCGGCTATAAGCTAATAGTCCACTGCGGCGGCTGTATGCTGAATGAGCGAGAGGTAAAGTACCGTTACGGCGCAGCACAGGGTCAGGGCGTGCCTATAACAAATTACGGTATACTCATTGCATATGTAAACGGCATACTTGAAAGAAGCATAAAATGTCTTGATATAAAATGACCGTCAGCACAAACCGACGGTCAAAGGCTATTTTCTGTTGTCGTCTACCCACTTTTTCGCCATGAGAACGTTCTGATCGCTCTTGTTGTAAACATTCCCGTCCTCATCGGTGTAATTGTCGGTAATAACGTTTGTTTCCCACATCGGGGCAACAATATTATGAGGATAATATATCTTAGTGCCGTCGCTGCTTTTGTTTTCTGCGGCACGTGGCTTTTTGCTGTCGCTCATAAACGTATCATTCCTTTCTATATTATTATCTGAAAAGAACAGAGTATTATCCGATAAAATTCTTACCACGCAAACGGGCGGATATTTAAAATAAAGGAGCATAAAAATGGCACTTGTAAGCAACTCACAGTACAGAAAAAAAGCAATAATACAAATTTTTGCAAGGCTTATAGGCTCTGAGCTTATCGGCGTAAGCTTTGCGTTTTTCTATGTTGCAGCAAAACCCGCAATGGGCGGTCTTTCAAACGTCGTTTTCGGCTTTTGCGCGCTGGCGTGTATGCTCTGCCTCTTTGCCGACCAGTGCCTGAAACTCGGCGGTAAGGTAAAGGGCAACGTCACTTTGCACGGCGATACGCCCATGCCAAAACTGGGTCTCTTGCTCGGCACGCTGACAACTATTCCATACTATGTCTCATTCGTCGTGCTTGTAATGGCAAAATTCGGCGTTATCGGCAATTTTACAGGACCTTTCAAACTTATAAACGCCTGCTTCCTGCCTATAATCGACTCTTTTGCAAAGTCAGCTACCCCAACGTCTGAAATATACTGGCAGTGGTTCATACTTATAGCCCTCCTGCCGCTTACTATGATAGCCACCTGCCATATCTGCTATAAAATTAGCTATGATAATATAGATGTCGCCAAAAAAGTTCTGTATAAACAACAATAAGTACCGAGGGTATCACCATTGTAATGATACCCTCTTTTTTCATGACATCATGTCGCCGATGTCGGTCATAACTTCGCCTATCGCTCTTATCGCCTTTGCGGTGTTTTTGCTTAAATGACGCTTTTCTTTTGAAGTTGCGTTTGCAAATGCGTATACAGCCGCACCAACGCTTACGCCGATAGTAGCGCCCTTTACTATAGATGATATTTTCATTGTGTATTTTCCTTTCTTTATGACTTCATAAATAGTGTGTGTATAAATCCAAAAAAAATTTGATAAAAAGGTTGTAAACCGAGGAAAAATGTGATATAATATAAGATAGTCTGTGTATTAAGAGGAATATATTTCCATTAAAATGTAGTGCAGCCAATATATGTGCTTATTGTGAAACGGAGTATGCCCTATGACACTTAATATTGTACTTGCCCAGCCGCAGATACCGCAGAATACAGGCAATATTTCGCGTACCTGTGCCGTCACAGGCGCAAAGCTCCACCTGATAAAGCCATACGGTTTTGAAATAACCGATAAACATCTTAAACGTGCAGGACTCGATTACTGGGATAAACTAGATATTTTTGAGTACGACAGCTTCGATGAATTTTTCATGAAAAACAATGGTCCGTATTTCTTCTTTACAACAAAGGGCTGTAAAGTCCATAGTGACACTGATTACCCCGACGGTTCGTATCTCGTTTTCGGCAGAGAAGATAAAGGTCTGCCTGAGGACTTGCTAGTAAAGAATTTAGAAAACTGCCTGCGTATACCCATGAGAAACGAACTGCGAAGCCTGAATTTATCAAACAGTGTCGCAATTGCAGCGTATGAAGTGCTGCGGCAGTGGGGCTATCCCGAACTTACCTATCAGGGCAAATTTGCCGATCTGAAAAATCTGTAAATATATTTTCTTTGTCAAAAATTTTCACTTGAAATTTGTTTATATACATTATATAATAGTACAACGGAGGGTGACTATGTCGAAAATAAAACTTATGACCGATTCCGCCTGCGACCTTACCGCGCAGCAGGAAAAAGACTGTAATATAAAAATGATGAACTTCAAAGTTGCCGTCGGTGACGACAGCTATACCAGCAGAGTCGATTTCGATAACGCAGGCTTCTATAAGATAATGGAGGCTTATGACGGTCTGCCGTCTACCTCGCAGATAACCGAGTATGAGTTTGAAAACGCCTTTGAAGAGCTGTATAACGACGGATATGATGCAGTGGTCTATATGTCTATCAATAAAAATGCGTCGGCTACCTACGATAACGCCTGTATGGCAAGAAACAGCTTCTTTGAAAACCATAAAGAAGCCGTCGGCAAATTCAGTATAGGTATCGTAGATTCGCGTAATTATACCTGCGCATACGGCTATCCGCTCGTGCAGGCTGCCGGCATGATAGAGCGCGGCGCTGATTTTGACGAAATAGTCCGCTATCTCAATGACTGGGCTGAAAACGTCATGATATATTTTGCTCCGTATTCTCTTAAATATGCCAAAAAATCAGGCAGAATACCATCGGCAGCCGCTTTCGTCGGCGAAATGCTCGGTCTGCGCCCCATAATGAAAATTTACGACGGCGCGATCACTACATATGATAAGGTCAGGGGAGACAGAGCCGTTGTTCCGCGTATAGTCGACCATGCTCTGGAAACTATGATACCCCAGACCCCGTATTGCCTTATCTATGGCAGCGATGAGTCTATTCTTAAAGAACTTGAAGATGAGTGTATAAAAAGGTTTGGCTATCCGCCCGAGTTCGCTACCCAGATCGGCGCAGCTATAGCTATAAATGCAGGTCCCGTAGTCGCAGGAGTAATGTTCAGAAAAAATTCATAATTTTTTGGTAGAACGTAATTATATAAAGCATATTAAAATATGCAAATTTATGCCATTTATTCAAAAAACGACAATTTTTCATATTTGAACAATCTACCATTTATTATTTTCTATTGCAATTAAAAATATCCGACGCTTTTACTAGAAATTCACAATTACACCTTTTGAAGGAAATATATCAAAATCTATTGACAACGCATATAAATTATGATATAATACACAATATAGAGCGGATTTTTGCTGAATTTCGAGCAGATATAGTGCATTAAGTACAATATATAGAGAATCGAGGCAGCAATTTTCGTTGTAAATAACCTTTTGTAAAATATGATCGTAAAACTTTGCAGAAACATTTTTGCAAAGTTTATCCTATGCAATACCATGTACCGATAAATACGATTATACCAAGCAAAAGAGTAAAAAACGCAGAAAAACATACAAAAGGAACAGAAGTACACAAAAGTCAGGAAACAAAGAAAAGTGAGTGAATGTACATATGAGCGAAGATGTTGTAGGAAACGTAGCATTGGCAGATGCTCCCGAAGTCATCAAAGCAACTTCCCATGCTCCTGTCAAGCTCGAATATAAAAAGAAGCCAGTTTACGATTTTGTAAAACGCGCTTTCGATATTTTTGTCGCCGTTATATGCCTTACCGTAGGTCTGCCTATATATCTCATTATCGCGCTCGCAATTGTAATCGATGATCCGGGCAATCCCCTGTTTGTGCAAGAAAGAGTCGGAAGAAATAATAAGGTATTTAAAATGGTAAAGTTCCGTACTATGCGAATGGACGCAGAGCAGATAAAGGTCGAGCTTAAAGAACAGAACGAGTGCCGCGGCGTGCATTTCAAAATGGAGAACGACCCGAGAATAACGCGCGTCGGCAAGTTTTTAAGAAGGACAAGCCTTGATGAAACAGCGCAGGCGGTAAATCTGCTGACAGGAAGTATGACAGTTATAGGTCCAAGACCTTTTGT